>QMXA01000171.1 GCA_003661905.1 Thermoprotei archaeon
CATTAATAGCATGGAATGTTCTTTCTCTTAAGCTCTACGATATATTAGAGAGCTTAAGTCTTTTTGGAATCATATACTCTACAATACCAGCATTTACAGCAGTATTAGTAAGACCTTTAATTGGCAAATTCGTTGATGTATTTGGAGCTAGGAATGCTCATACATTAACTAATGATTCTTTACCTGCTCTATTTCGTAACATTATTCATGGCTTCTTCCCAATTATTCATAGTACTGTGGTTCATACCTTTATTTCCACTCCTAGATACAGCAATATATACTCTCTCTGCATCGATGTTCCCACCTAGAATGCAGAGTTCAGCTAGTGGATTAGCTATTACTAGTCAGGGAATTGCTGGTATTATCTTGGTATTAATAAATAGATTTCCATTGGATTATAATGTAGTTTTAGCAATAGTTGTCACTTCCTTCATAACAGCTACTATTATATCTATAAGTATAAAAATGAGAGTAGTTAGTGACTGGGTTAGGGCTTAGTATGGTTCTATGAGCCCATGTTCTAAAGCTAGCTTCATATATTTTTGAGATCTATATATAAGTTCTCTAACTTCGTGCTCGAGTTCGCTTCGTGAAAGCTTCTTTCTAGCAACACCTTCTTCCATAGCTTTTTCAGCAACTGCTATTGCTTCTTCAACAAATGCTTCGGTTTCTTCCATTGTTGGTATTATGTATTCCTCATGTATACCTTTCTTCTCTGCATATCTTGCTAGTGCATGCGCAGCAGCTATACACATCCCATCAGTTATTTTCTTAGATCTAACTGTTAATGCACCTCTAAATACTGCAGGGAAGCCTAAGCTATTATTTATTTGATTGGGGAAATCACTCCTACCTGTAGCAACAACTTTTGCACCAGCTTCCTTAGCTTCCCAAGGCCATATCTCTGGTACTGGATTAGCTTCTGTAAACACTACAGGATCGCTGGCCATTTTCCTAATCCATTCCTTCTTTATGATTCCTGGGCCAGGTCTTGAAGCGGCAATTAGTACATCAGCTCCTTCGAGAGCTTCAGGAATTCCTCCAGTTCTGCCTTCAGCATTTGTTTTCATAGCTAATTTGTATTTCCATGGATTAGTTTCTTTGAGCTTGTCTATATCTGGCCTTCCTGGATGTAGGATACCTTTACTATCAACAGCTATCATCTTCTTCGGATTAGCTCCAGCTACTATTAGGTACCTAGCTATGGATAATCCAGCAGCTCCAGCACCAACTAGGGCTATTTTAACCTCACTTAACTTCTTACCAACTATCTTCAACGCATTTAAAAGGCCTGCCAGAGTTACTAATGCCGTTCCTTGTTGATCATCATGCCATACAGGTATTTCAAGAATTTCTCTTAACTTTTCAAGTATGTAGAAGCATTTCGGGCTTGCAATATCCTCAAGATTAATACCTCCAAAGCTTGGTTCAAGTATCTTTACAACTTCAATGAATTTATCAGGGTCTTTAGTCGCTAAGACAAGTGGTATTGCGTCTACCCCTCCTAGGTACTTAAATAATAATGCCTTACCCTCCATAACTGGTAAACCGGCTTCAGCTCCTATATCGCCGAGCCCAAGGATTCTCGTACCATCACTTACTACTGCAATGTAGTTCCAACGACACGTATAGTCAAATGAAAGATCTTTGCCTTCCCTAAATATTTTTCTACATGGTTCTGCAACACCAGGAGTATACCAAATAGCAAAGTCATCAAGTCTAGTTACCGGAACTTTAGGGACAACTTCAATCTTACCAATGTATTTCCTATGTAGTTCTAAAGATAATTTAAACCAGTTAACTTTTTGTTCAGACACTATATTCGCCCGATATACTAACTACGAGATAAATAAAAGTCTTATTGAGATATGAGTTAATCCATGAATATTTTGCAAATATGCATTATTTAATGATTAGATTATGAATTCAAAATAAATTAGAGAATTCTTAATGATTTAAGCAATACTCTCTCTCCTCTATAATCTGGCAAGACTATGGGGGCTCTCCTAGTTCTTGGAACTCCTATTTTTTCCAATTCACTCATGAACCTCTCTAAATGTTTAAATGATAATTTTGGCTTTGTTGATGTTTGTTTAGCTAGTTTTGCTGCAGTCATACCTGCTCTTCTTCCAAAGACTGTTATGTCAAGTAATGAATTACCCATTAATCTATTCCTTCCATGAACGCCTCCCGTAACTTCTCCGGCAGCTAGGAGGTTTGGTATTGGCTCTTTTGACGGATTCAATACTCTTGTGTATGGATCTATTTCTATACCTCCATTTTGATAATGCAATGTTGGATATGTTAATACTGGTTCTTCCGAGATATCTATTCCATGTCTTATGAATTGACGATACATTGCTGGGAGATTACGTTTTATCGTTCCCTTACCATGAATCTCGTCTATCATTGGTATATCGAGCCATACACCAGCAGCACCTGTTGGAGTTACTATTCCCCTGCCATTAGCACATTCAGCAATTATTGCAGATGCAACTACATCTCTAGGCTCAAGCTGGTAAACGAACTGCTCACCATGTATATTTACTAATTGAGCGCCCATACCTCTGACCTTCTCCGTTATTAATTCACCCCTAATTGCTTCAGGCCATGCAACACCTGTTGGATGAAATTGAGCTGTATCGAGATCACGGAGATTAGCTCCTACACGATAAGCCATTACCACACCATCCATTGTCGCTCCATAGTGATTAGTTGTTGGGAATCCTGCAATGTGTATTCTTCCGAATCCACCAGTTGCCAATATCGTTACTTTTGATCTAACTACGTAATACTCTTGAGTTTCTAAATTCCAAAGGACAGCTCCTGAAACTCCACCTGTTTCGGGATCTATCAAGAGTTCTATAGCTGGTGTAAACTCTAAAACATTAACTCCATGATTAAGTACTTCATCCTTCAATACACGCATAATTTCTAACCCTGTATAATCTTTTGCACAATGTAATCGCTTCCTACAAGCACCACCACCAGGGTACTCAATCATTACTCCTTCATCCGTCTTATCGAACATTACGCCTAGGTCTTCAAGCCATTTAATTATAAATACTGCATCACATACCAATGCCTTCACGAGTTCTGGTTTATTGGCGAAGTGACCTCCACCAATAGTATCTAAGTAATGGAGAACGGGATTATCCTCGGGTCTATCTGCAGCTTGAATTCCACCCTGTGCTTTTACAGTATTTGCATCACCAAATCGAAGTTTTGTAGTTAATAGAATGGAATCTGGGGATACACCATTATAAATTGCCCATAGAGCTGCACTTGCTCCTGCTCCTCCACCACCAATAATCAAGAGATCGACATCATAATCTATTTTACTTAGATCAATATCTTTGGGATCGATAGCTGGCCATGCTTCAAGCAAATTAGCTATTTCATTATATACTATAGTACCTTTACAAGGACCTACTCTGAGAGGTCTTTTAGTACCTGGCTTATAATCTGGGTGCCATGCTTTCAATAACTTCTCTCGTTCTTCTAGTGTTAAACGTCTATAGATTTGTTTTAATCTTTCAGGTCTTGTTTCTTCAACGATTTTTATGTATTTCTTAATTTCAGGGGGATAACCCATTGGCTCTGCCATGCATCCCACCTCCAAAAACTATGTCTCTATTTTTCTCTCCGAATATAATTTCTTCAGTTTCTCAATAGGTGTCACCATCAGTTTATTGAGTTCTTCCTCGTATTTTCCACTTTCAATTTCCTTGAGTCTCTCCTCAACATGCTTAGACTTCGGCAGTATGTATTTACCATAGAGTCTTCTAATTAATTGA
>QMXA01000172.1 GCA_003661905.1 Thermoprotei archaeon
AGGAGTGGTATACATGTTCTTCCTTGACAAGGTCCCATACCTATTCTAAGAACTCTCTTCAATGATTCTAAATCTGTATATCCGTTCTCAATTGCTTTCTCAACATCATCTAGAGTAATATCTTCACAACGACATATAATTATTGGGTGTTTCTTTACTTCTCTACCCATATGGCTCTCACCTCCATTGCGAACTCTCGAGGAACTTCGACTGTTATAACCCATGTCCTGTTTCTTTCAAAGATCTTAACTACTTTTCCTTTTCCAAGTTTTGTACCATCTCTACTAAGTACAGTAACTTCATCACCTAGTTTAGGAACTGGGAGAAATTCATGAGGTACGGTTACGTAAGCTTTATTCGGTTTAGATATATCAACCACAAATATTGCTAAGCCTGGACAATATGCTACACAAGTACCACAGCCAGTGCATTTATTCCAATCTATTTCAGGTAGTTCATTTATGTTCTTAATAGTTATTGCATTTTGCGGACATGCATCTACACAAATATTACAAGGTATTTTCTCAGGACACTCAACTATGACAACAGGTCCTTTCTTTAATCTCTCTTCGGGAGGTATGAGTTTTAATTTCCTCAACTCCTCTATTGATATCATGCCTGTAGATCTAAAGCTTTGAATGCTCATAGATCTTCACCTTGAGAACTTAGTTCTCAATTTTCTCATTTCATCTTCAGATACTGTTGCCTTTAACTTTCCAGCTCTTGCTCTTGCTAGTAATGGTGATTGTCTATACTCATCCCATAGGAATTTAAGTAGTTTCTCACGTCTCTCTAGAGCATCTCTTATTGAGCCTTCAGTTTTTAGAACAGCAGTTAGAGCAGCTATCTCTCCTTCAATCATGGCTGTTGTAGCTTCCTCAATACCTGAAGAATCACCAGCAACAAATACATTCTCTATACTTGTTTCTAGGTACGGAGTTCTTAATGGGACAAGGCCTCCGAGTTCAGGTATCCATGTCATTATAGCTCCAGCTTGAGCAAATAATCTCGTATCGGGTGTAAGACCTATTGCTAATAGTACTAAGTCACAACTTACTTTTCTCTCACTTCCTGGTATAGGTTGGAATTCCTCATTTACTCTAACTATGGTAGCTCCTTCAACTCTTTCATCACCCCATACATCTTTAATAGTATGTCTTGTTAGAATTGGAACTCCATATCTCCTCACCTTAGCTGCATGTACGAACCAACCACCAATTTCCGGCATTATCTCAAGTATTGCTTTTACCTTAGCACCTGCTTGTAGAAGCTGGTAAGATACTATTAACCCTACATTACCTGAACCTACTACGAGTACTTCCTTACCTGGTAAGATGCCATATTCATTCATTATTGTCTGAGCTCCACCAGCACCCATAACTCCTGGAAGATCATTACCTGGGAATGCTAAGTATTGCTCAGCTGCACCTGTCGATATAATTACATTTCTTGCCTTAACTCTGTAGAGTTTATTCATAGATGCTAATCCTATCCAGTTATCTCTGAAAATACCATACGCTACTGTTTGAAGAAGTACTTTGATATTTGATTTCTCAACTATTTTATTTGATAAATGTTCAGCTATTTGAAATCCCCTAAGTCCTCCAAAAAGTTCCTTAGAACCAAAGAACTTATGTGTCTGTTTTACTAGCTGGCCTCCAAGTTTGAAATGTTCATTGACGATTGTAACATTAAGTCCGTACTCAGCTGCTGTAAGAGCTGCTGTAAGTCCAGCAGGTCCTCCACCTATTACGAGGAGATCAGTTTCAAAAGTTTCTTCAAATGCTTCATTGGTTTCATTAGCTATTGGTGGAATCTCTGGTAATCCACGTTGTCTCTCAACCCTAATACCATCTCTCACAGGCTCTATACATGTCCTTACATTAGGAATACCATTAACTTTCATAAAACATGAACTACACTTACCAATCATGCAAAAAGCTCCTCTAGCTCTTCCGAGTTTAGAACTCCATGAATATATATCAATACCAATAGCGTAGAGAGCTGCAGCAATACTCTCACCTTCATAGGCTTCTACTTCACGGCCTTCAAAGTAGAACTTAATTTTACGACCACGTTTGAATTCAAGAATAGGATGTCGCCAAATCCTTCTATCTACGGAAGTCAGTACTTACCACCGAATCTAGATGATAACCACCTTCATTAAAAGATTATACCTCGTTAAAACTCAATTCATATAATGAATTTCTGAAGACCTCAGAATACACAGCTATAGTTATCTCCTTATAATTAGGTATTATTCAATAAAAATACGGTCATGTACAGGATCGAATGGAGGTATTGATATAAATACGAATATTAAAGGTTCTTGACCTATGTTTTCAATCCCGTGAATGGTTTTCTTAGGTATAAATGCAACATGATCCTTAGATACTTCATAATATTCATCGCCTAAACGAAGTCTTCCATAACCTTTTAATACTATGTATATTTCATCTCTATCCCTATGGTAATGTGCTCTGAGCTTACTACCACTATTTACCAAAGCTATGTGCATACTATAGCTACTTGTCTTAATGATATTGGTAATACCTATACCGGTTTCTTCATCTATTACAATTCTTTTCAGTACATTGTTTATTTTCATGACTCTAGACATTGTAATACACCATTTTCTAGGAGTTATGAATTCAGAACTTTGTACTGATTTGGGAATTCTAGATACTTATATTTATTTGTATCCTTCTATACTAACAATAATAAGGTAAATGAAAGGATATTAGAGAAATTCAATAGGGTAATGGGGAAAGATTCTTAAATCTCCGAAAGTAGAGCCAATCATGTAGAGAATGAAGAGTGTCACAAAATGTCTCTGCCAATAGTAGTAGGCCATAGAGCCAATACCCTAAGGACTATAAACAGATACCTCAAGGCGGGAGTCAAGGTATTAGAGGTAGATGTAAGGAGAAGAAGTGGTGATGGATTAGTACTTATACATGGTCCTACATCAATAAAACCCGCCTCTATATTTGAAACAATACTTATTGAAATGGATTATGTTCTCTTCTCAGGAGATCCATTTCTTAGACCTATTCCTCTCGAAATAGCTCTCTTAATGATTAGTGGCAAAGCTGATGTATGGCTTGATGTAAAAGATAAAGGTATTGAAAGAGATATTGTTAGACTACTAGATAGGATAAACTTCAAAGGTCATGTATACATATCATCATGCTACCACGCCATTATCAGAAATATCAAGCGCTTGAGACCAGATATCATAGGAGCAATTACTCTAAGAGAATTACCTGTTGACATAGTATCAGTTGCAAAATTAGCAAATGCAGATATGATCTCAGTAGAATTATCGTATGTTGATAGAGATTTAGTTAATTACGCTCATAAGCATGGTCTTAAAGTAGCTGTATGGACAGTAAATGATGTTAAATTAGCTAAGAAATTCGCTGAAATGGGCGTTGATATGATAGTATCTGATAAACCAGCAACAATAATCAAAGCCTTTAAAGAGGAACAAGTTAATTATAGAAAGACAGCAGATTTCCCCATGTTCTTTGCCGCACTATCTCTAAATGAGCTCATGATTGCTTCACTTATGTAATTACAAATAACTATGTATACTACAATTCTTAAATCCTAAATAATAACTCTAAAAGGGTCATAGCTTGGAGACCATAAATATACCTACAAACATAGTGTGTAAAGAGGAGTTCATAGTTTCTAAAGAACATTGTGCAAAGATTCTTGGTAGTGACGATGTTGATGTACTATCTACGCCATCTATGATATTATTTATGGAACATACATCATGGAAGTGCAT
>QMXA01000173.1 GCA_003661905.1 Thermoprotei archaeon
ACAGCAGTTTTCCTTACAGCTGTAGATGTGCTGAATAATAAGGTAATTAAGCTAAGTAATGACCCTGTAACTTCTCTTGTCATTTGCACAGCCGGTCTTGAAAATCCATCATGTATATATGGACTGAGAAAAAGATCACAGACTCTCTCCACAATTAATGTGCTCGTAGTTGTAGATTGTAGATTTAGTGAGGAGGGCCTTGTGGATCTATTTAGAACAGTTACTGAAGCTAAAGCTCTAGCAACTATTGATCTTGGCCTTAGCTGCGGTCCTTACAGAGCTACAGGTACTGTCAGTGATGCTATTGTTGTGAGTCACATACTCCGAGATTCTGGAAATGAAGTAAGGTATGCTGGAATGGCAACTAATATCGGTAATACCATTGCTAAGTTAGTATATCAAGCAGTATGTGAAGCCTCATATAAGGATCTATCCTTGGGAAGAGAGTTTAAAATACTTACAGGACTCAACCTTAGCGAAATTGTAGACATAGCATTGAAAGCCTATCTGAAAAGCTCAATCCCAGGTATCGGATTAGATCATGTTAAGAATCTCATAGAGCATGAACTTTCTTCAGTAATCCAAGATCCTAATGTATGGTGCTTCATACAATGCGCTAAGTGCTTAGATGCACTGGGGTCTGTAGGAAGGATTAGAGGCCTTACACCACAAGAGTATGTTAATGATTCGACTAGAATAGTAGCTGACGAGATTTTAGGAATAGCACTAGCTCTCTACATTAATGGCTGGAAAGCCCTATTCAGCTACTACTGGATTGAGAGATTGAAAGCTTATAGAGCATTGAGTAAGATTAAGAACTTGCCCATGTTCATGGACGACATAATATCATCAATTATTGGCTCTATACTCAGCAAAATTTATGATAAGTTACTAGGGAATTGATCATGCTGAAAGTAGTCATCATGGCTGGTGGTAGAGGATCTAGGCTAGGCTTCATTGAGAAGCCACTCCTGAAAATATGTAACAAGCCAATGATTCAGAGAGTCATTGAAGCTATTGAAAAATTGAACTATAGCTTTTATGTTGCAGCTTCACCATTATGTATGGAGGTCATTAAATGGTGCATTATCAATAATATTAATTATATTGTGACTAAGGGCATTGACTATGTACATGATCTAGACTACATACTACAGATGCTAGGATCACCTCTATTGGTTCTACCTTCTGATATGCCATTCCTAACTTCGAGAATATTGAAGGAATTTCTAGATAGGGCACTTAGTATGAATGCTGATGTCATAACTCTGAGTGTACCTACTCATGAGTTCCTGAAGTATCAAGATCCTAGTAGTCTCACCTTTAAGCATAACTCTACACAACCTACAGGGATTTCACTGTTCAAGAATAGAGGGCATACATGGCTGGAAATAATTATGAGTAAATACCCAGAGCTATTGAATGTAAATACTTATTGCGAGGTTCTAAGGGCTGAATACATATGTCAAAAGCTATGAGATTCCACGGAGGAGTTCAGGATAGGAATGTACTTGACTTCAGTGTAAATTTAAATCCACTTGGAGTTCCTAAATGTATTAGAGAGCTCATTACTAAGTGCATAAGTAAATGTGTATACGAGAGATACCCTGATTATGAGTATAGAAATTTGAGAAATGCTATTGCTAAATTCTTTAACATACCTAGAGATAACATAGTGCCCACAAATGGTGCTTCAGAAGCACTAAGTCTATGTATACTAGCATTAAGACCTAGAACCATAATAATTCTCGATCCTAGTTATGGAGATTACGATCTTATATGTAGAGCTATTGGAGCTAATTGTATACATATGATAATGCAGGAATCTAATGGTGAGTATGTACTTTCCAATAGCTTCATTGCACAAATTGCTAGATATTCGGATCAGAGGTCACTCATAATAATTAATAGTCCAAATAATCCAACAGGCTCAGTATTAGAGTGGGACAAGATAATTGAACTTTCATATGTAGCTAATCATAGCTATGTAGTATTAGATGAGGTATATGCAGAGCTAAGTGATTACACTTCAATACTTAATACGTCATTAGGTTCCTTGCCGGAGAATCTCATAGTAATCAAGAGCTTTACTAAGGTCTTTGCAATTCCAGGTATAAGAGTGGGGTTCATTTACACGAATTCTACTTATCTTTATGAGTTATTTGAGAGCACTAGACCGACATGGAACATTGGTTCAATAGCTGATTGTTTATTGACAACTGCATTGGTAAGATTTAGGACTGAACTATGGAATTTCATTGAGAAATCCAGAGCTTACATTGCTAGAGAGAGGAACTATCTAGTAGAGAAGCTTCACGGCTTAGGACTTACAATATATAGCTCGAAAACAAACTTTCTCCTCCTAAAACACAAACCCATTGACTGCATTGAACTTCATAAGTACTTACTACGTAGATTCAGAATTGCTATTAGACCTGCTCATACATTCTATGGTCTAACGAGATTTCATAGTAGAGTAAGTATCAGGTCCAGGAATGAGAATGAGTACCTAGTAGAGGCTCTTAAACATGCAATTAAAGATCTTAAGAATTATTAAGGGATTTCTAGCTCTCACTTCATTCCTCACAATCATTCCTACAGGTATTCATAATCTTGAATATGCATCTAGCTACTTCTACTTAGTACCTATTATAGGATTAATTGAGGGATTTTTGATCTCCATACCTTTACTGCTCCCAATTTCCAAGCTCATGGCATCATGCCTTGTACTCGTATTGATGTATCTGATTACAGGGTTTAACCATGTTGATGGATTTGAGGATTTTGTAGATGCATTAGTATCTGGAAAGAAAGGTGAGGAAGCACTTAGAATAATGAAAAGTAGTTCTAGGGGGGCAGTTGCTGTAGTTTCAACAGTATTGCTGGTTATTGTAATGTTTTCATCTCTACATAATCTATACCTAACCATGGATAAGAACTCCTTAATTCTAGTTCTGAGTACCGTACATATATTATCAGCTGAGTCAATGTTCGTACTATCGAGCACATCTAAGGAGCCTCCATATCCAGGACTAGGTAAATTATTCATACGGAGTTCAAAGAAGGAGAAGCTTCTTAATCTAAACATCTTCATATTAATGCTTTGTATTCTCTTAGTACTATCACTAGGTCTATCCCCTCAGTTAATACTACTAATGTTTGTGCCGATGATTATTTCAGTTGCAATAATTCGCAAATTAGCTCATTCCATACTCGGTTTTGTCTCAGGAGATGTTCTTGGCTTTTGTTTTGAGGTGACTAGGACTTCAATTATGGTGCTTCTATCATGTACTATTCACTTGATATAAGCCCTGTCGAGATATCTCTCATAGTCTTGGCACTAGCTCTAATTCTAGACATAGTCTATTCCTATCATAGGGGTATCCTTTACCTAATACACCCTGTACATACGTGCTATGTCATGGGGGTTAAGCTTGCTAAACTTTGTCAGACCAAGATATATGGGTGTATTCTATGGACTATATGTATAATTATACATGTTGTTCCTGTAGTACTTGTACTGAAGTACATCTATGAGTTTCAGCTCACACTCTATATTATTCTTGCTACATGGATTTTGAAGTGCTCATTCTCTATAAGACTACTTATTGATATTGCATGGAATGCTTATGAGTGTATGGTTCAAGGTAATTGGGATGAAGCTAGGTACTGGGCTCAGCAATTAGTTAGGAGAGATGTCTATAGACTTAGTGAGCCATATGTTATATCAGCTGTTATAGAGTCCTTGGCAGAGAGCTTAGTTGATGGTATAGTATCTCCCCTTACATAT
>QMXA01000174.1 GCA_003661905.1 Thermoprotei archaeon
GGCTAAGGAAGAGGAGGAAAAGGAGAAAGAAGAGAAAAAGAAGAAGAAAATCTTAGCTTCTAAGTAATAATGCCAATACTGCTTTTTGTGCATGTAATCTATTCTCTGCCTGATCCCAAACTATAGAATTAGGTGACTCTATTACTTCCTCCGTCACCTCCTCTCCTCTCTTTGCTGGTAGGCAATGCATGAATATGTAATCTTTCTTTGCATACTTAACTAAGTCAGAATTAACTTGGTAAGGTGCTAGATCTCTAACTCTTTTTTCCCTCTCAGATTCTTGACCCATACTAACCCATACGTCTGTATATACTACATCAGCTTCTTTAACAGCTTCTATAGGGTCTCTGACAATCTCTATGACTGCATCGCTTAGTCGAGCATCTTCCATAGCTAATTTCATTATTTCGGGTTTGGGATCATAGCCTTTAGGAGTTGCTATGTATAAATTTATGCCTAGCTTTGCAGAAGCTAGCAATAAACTATGCAAAACGTTATCACCACCATCACCTACAAAGGCCATTTTCAAACCACTTAAGTGCCCTTTCTTCTCTAATATAGTCATCATATCACCTATTGCTTGAAGTGGATGTTCTAAATCACTAAGAGCATTTATCACAGGTTTATCTGAGTATTTAGCAAGTTCTACTAAGTCACCATGGCTATAGACTCGAGCTGCTATTCCATCTATATATCTTGATAAAACCCTAGCTGTGTCCTTTATTGGTTCACCGCGGCCTAATTGCAATTCATTCCATGAGAGATTTAGAGCATAACCACCTAGTTGTAACATAGCAACTTCAAGGCTAACCCTGGTTCTAGTACTTGGTTTTTGAAATATCATAGCGAGTACTTTTCCATTCAGCAATGGAATTACCCTCTCTCCAGCATAAAATCTTTGTTTAAGCTGCTTTGCTGTACTCAGTATGAACTTCAATTCTTCTATAGATAAATCGGCTATTGAAAGTAGGTCACGACCACAAAGACCATACATAGAGCTCCCCAAATTGATTAAGTGGTGCAAGATATAAGTTAATTTCAAACATAAATTAATCTTTGGAGAGTATCCTTGAGAAGACTCAGTGATCTATGTAAATTAGTGAATCTCATAGTAACTATCTCTAGTCCTAGAAGAGGTATAAAACCTAGATTTAGTGAATATCACGTAGTGAAAATTATTGAAATTCTAAAGAGTGAAGGACCCTTAGGCAGAATTGTGCTTAGTAGATTACTAAAGCTTGGAGAAAGCTCTACTAGAAGTCTTATCAAGAGATTGAAGGAACATGAACTTATAAAAATAGATGAAGTTGGAGGTGCTTATTTAACTAAAAAAGGACTTGAATTTCTAGATCTATGGAGATCAAATATCAAGTACATAGGCAAAGTAGATCTCAAAATAGCTGATTGGTCAAGTAATTTCTGCGGCATTGTAATTAATGGTTTAGAACTCATTGAAATTTATGGTGTATTAAAAATAAGGGATATAGCTGTTAGAAGAGGAGCTCTAGGTCTCATAGCTATAGTAGTTAAGGATCTAAACTTTCTCTTACCCATTTCTAAAAGCATATTTGAAGAGGTAAGAGATGAACTTTCAAACATATGCCGAAGCTTTAAGAATTTAGTAAGTAGTGGTGATGCAATATTGATTATTGGTGCAAATAGCAGTATTCAAGCTGAAAAGATATTTGTCGAAACTTTAGTAGATGTATTATCACTTTACTGTAGTCAGTACATCATCGCTTCCTTTTGAACCATTTATCTAGACTTGTCATAGCTCCTTTGATATGCTCTCTATATGCTCTTCTAAGTCTTTGAACAGCATTAGTAACTCTGTCTTTTGAAAAGTCATGTTCTTCAACAAGGACTTCCATTATGCTTTTCTCATCAGGTTCATGCCATTCAAGCTTATAACTATAATCACATGGCGGATTCAAGAATATGTCCTTTATCTTTAATGGGTCTACAGGGAATGATGCTTTAGGTAATGCTTTGAGTGCTTTTTCAAGATTACCATAGGCCTTTATTATTCTCAAAGCTGTCTTTGGCCCTACACCTTTAACGCCATCTGGATTATAGTCTGTTCCTATCAGTATGGCTATATCTACTAATTGCTCTCTAGTTATTCCAAGTGTCTTCAGAATTTTATCAAGCTCTACTACTTCTGGCTTTAGCTCTATGTATATATCTTTTCCTGGAAGTTTTCTCCTACCATGTATAGTGAGATTTCTTACTAATCGTGGAGCACCAAATAGCAATGAGTCATAGTCCTGACTACTTGTAGCCCAAGCATCTCCCTTCCTAGTTATACATGCAGCTTGTGCCTCTCCTTCTGAAGGAGCTTGAATCCATGGAATTCCCATAGCAGTTAGTAATTTCTTAGCATCATCAACCATCTCATTAGTTAATTTAGATGTTGCTTGCGCATAGCGCCTTGCCTCCTCAATTCTACCTGCAGCTAATGCTTCTTTATACTTCCGCTCGGCTTCTTCCCTCATAGCCTTGCGCTTCTCAATCTCTGCAGCTTTTATTTCTGGTGGTACACCATCAAATACATAAACTGGTTTAATTCCATACTCAACAAGAGTTATAGTTCTGTAGAATAAGCCACTGAGATGACTTGTTACTCTCCCACGACTATCCATTAAGGGGGTTCCATCGGGCTGCCTTATAGCTGATAAAAATTGATATAGGGCATTGTAAGCATCTAAGGCAATAATCTTACCAGCAAGTTCTCTTAGATCACTTATTTGCTTCCTAGCTATTTGAGGTATCAATTCTTTGAGATCAACACCCACTGCTCTGACCCGATCTACTATTACTTTGGAGAAATATCAGTACTAATACTGAATAAACTCAATAAATTCTATACGAGTTCTACTATCCTCAAATCATCCTTAGGCATGTTAACAGATATCATGCCCTGAATTTCCATAGTCATGAGGATTTGGAGAAATTGAGAGAACTGAATATCGTATACCTTTCTCAATTCTTCATATAGCTCTTTATCACTTGCCTTACCATTGAGTTTTTTCAAAATCTCAATTATTGAGACTATAAGTATGCTCTTCGGAACTTTAGGCAATAATTACCACCTTATCTATGTATAAGCCATCTGTACATAAGTACGTGGAAGTCTTTGCTTTAACTTTTGATGCCAAGCCTCATAGAACTTTATAATTTCAGGAGTTAGAGAAGGCTTTATAATATTCAATGCCTTATCGAAGTGTTTTGCATAAACAAATCTAGCATTTATATCCTCTCTCAATGCCATGTAAGCAGCTTCTCTTACTAGTGCTTCTAGATCTGCTCCACTATACCCCTCTGTAATACTAGCTATTCTTTCCAGATCTACATCTGGTGCTAGTGGTACATTTCTTGTATGTACTTTCAAAATCTCTAATCTAGCTCTCCTATCAGGAGGAGGAACATAGATTAGTTTGTCGAATCTTCCTGGCCTTAGTAAAGCAGGATCAAGCAGATCAGGCCTATTAGTAGCTGCAATTACAAAGACATTTCCTAGCTGAGCAATGCTATCCATCTCGGTTAGTAATTGACTAACAATTCTCTCAAATACATGACTATCACCAGCAGATCCTCTGATAGGTGCTATTGCATCTACTTCATCGAAGAATATAATCGATGGTGCATAGAGTCTTGCTTTTCTAAATATTTCTCTTATTGCTTTTTCTGATTCTCCTACCCATTTGCTTAGTATTTCTGGTCCTTTTACTGCTATGAAGTTTGCACCACTTTCAGTAGCAACAGCTTTAGCAAGCAAAGTCTTAC
>QMXA01000175.1 GCA_003661905.1 Thermoprotei archaeon
ACCTATTTGCTCTACTCAGGTATGCTAATAGAGCTATTTTACTACGCACACTAAATCCCACTTCTATAAATTTAGAAGAACCGGAGAGCTTAAGTTATGTGAGATAATCTTATTATATGATGAAGTTACGCACTCTGCGATGCAGTGAGCGAACCCACCTCACTGACTAACTAAATGAGGTAGTAGTATGGATATAAGCACTTTATGGACAATAATGCTGTTAGGATTTATGATAGTCTTCATAGGTATTATTCTAATCTTTATTGCATCTCTTACAGGTATAGGTAAAGGTGCAAAAGTTGAAGGTGGAGGTCTAGTTATGATAGGACCTATACCCATAGTATTTGGTACTAGTAGGGGTATTGTCAAGATACTTCTTATTCTAGGAATAGTACTTGTAGCTCTACTCATATTCTACCACATACTCCCAATAATTATGAGGTGATAAGTTGTGATGCCTAGACTCATAGCTATAGGCTTTGCACTCATAGTCTTGGGAATTCTGATAACGTTTATAGGTGCATTTCTTTTAGTTTTAAAACCATTGATGGAAGCACCGGAAACAGCTACTAATGTAACTAGTGCTGCAGCTGGGTGTATAGTAATATTCTTCATACCTATATGCTTCGGTACTAGTACTCAGCCTCAATTATCTATGATACTTACAATTATGGCAATAGCTTTGACATTGGTTATAATAGTATTTAGCTTTATATTTATACGGAGAGTTACTACTAGCCATCAATCTGGAACTCTCATATAAGATCCTTATTTTAATCCCCTTTACGATCTAGTGTTAAGGCGGTGCTACTTTGAGGGATTTACTGAGGATAAAAGATCTCACAGTAGCTATAGGGGATAAAGTCATCGTGAGGAAGGTGAACTTAAGTGTTGGAAGAGGTGAAATGCACGTAATTATGGGTCCTAATGCTGCTGGTAAATCAACACTATTAGCAGCCATTATGGGACTTCCAAGAACCAGGATATTGAAGGGCTCAATAATATTTGAAGGAGTTGAAATAACCAATAAGCCTTGCTATGAAAGAGCTAAAATGGGCATTGCACTTGCTCATCAAATACCTCCAGCTGTTAAAGGCGTAAGATTCTCTGAAGTAGCAAAAGCTCTTATAGAGCGTTGCGGCTGTTCTGACCATACTCTCATGGCCAAGATGTTAAGAGTTGATAAATTATTGGAGAGAGACTTATTTGTAGGCTTTAGTGGTGGTGAAAGAAAGAGAGCTGAACTCTACTTAACTATGATTCAAGGACCTAAACTAGCACTTCTAGATGAACCCGATAGTGGAGTGGATTTAGAGAGTTTATCAATTATCGCAAATGTTATTGAATACCTCATCAGAAAGAAGAATGCTTCAATAATTCTCGTTACACATTCAGGTGCGATTTTAGAAAAGTTAAGTAGGATTAGCAAAACTCACATAATGATTAATGGAGAAATAGTCTACAGCGGCTATCCAGATGATATAATCCCCATAGTGACTAAGTTCGGGTATAGGAAAAGTGTGGAGATATTACTAGGTGATTCTAGATGATGAAATCAGAATTAAGAACAAGAGCACTAAAAGCATTGAACAAGAAAGCTGCGTATGGCCCTGATATAGATATATCACAATATGAATTGGAAGAACCTAGAGTTGAAGGTGATTTAAGAGCTGTTAAAGGTAAATCAGTACTTCGTGCTGTGGAGCGTGTAGGCATTGACTCCTTGAAAAGAACAGGCTATCTACAAGTAAATGAGACGGCATACTATAAACTCATGGAAAAAGCTTTGAGTAAATACGGAGTTAAGGTAATGCCTCTACGCATAGCTCTTGAGAAATTAGATTTAGCTAAGGAACTTGCTTGGAGCTTAGTAAGTCCTGACTATGATAAGTATACAGCAGCTGCATATCTCTATGGAGGTGAATTAGGGTATTTTGTATATGTACCTTCAAATGTTAAAGTACCAATACCCATATATACATGTCTAGTATTAACCTCCGAGAAGAGAATACAATTTACACATAATGTTGTTTATGTAGATGACTATTCCGAAGCACATGTAGTTACGGGTTGTGCAGTACCTCATGGACTTAGTAAAGGAATGCATATCGGTATATCAGAATTTTTCTTAGGTAAAAATTCTAAGTTGACATTTTCAATGATCCATGCGTGGTCTGAAGGAGTCCATGTAAGACCTAGAACTGCTGTGAGAACTAAGGAGGGTAGTGAATATGTGAGTTACTACGTAATTTATAGTCCTGTAGCTTCTGTTCAAGCATATCCAACAGTGTTCCTAGATAAAGAAGCTAAAACCTACATGGCAACAATTATTGCTGGTGAGGGATTAGGAGTTTATGACCTTGGATCTAGAGCTATATTAGAAGCGCCCCATACATCTGCTGAGATAGTTTCTAGAGTCTTAGCTATGGATAGAGCTAAAGTATTTGCTAGAGCAGAAATTAGAGCTAAAGCACCAAAGAGTAAGGGTCACATAGAGTGCCTAGGATTATTACTAAGTGAAGTTGCAGAAATTCAGTCGATACCAGTAATTGCATCTGAGAGACCTGGAGCTGAATTAAGTCATGAAGCAGCTATAGGTGTTATAGCTCAGGAAGAGTTAGAGTACTTAATGAGTAAAGGATTTACTGAAGAAGAGGCTAGAGCTATAATAATAAGGGGTTTCATGAGTATAGAGGCTCCAGGAATCCCACCTAGTGTAAGAGCTGAAGTAGGTAAGATCTTGGATTTAGTTACTAAATACGCTATTGGCTAATAGAGCTTAGATAACTAGGTACTTTCTCCTAATATTAACAAGTCCTTTATTGTGTACATCTAATACTATATCTGATGTTATTTCTACACCTCGATTCATTAATTCATAGAGATCTCGTTCCAAATCTAATTCTGTATAAAGCCCTAATCTATGTAGAACTTCGTTTGCTTCCTCAATTGATGATGTATGTGCAACAGCTTTAGCTAATGGTGATAATTCGAATAGTACTTTAGTATCCAGCAATATAGTCATTGCCTGAACTACACTAGCATCAACAACTCTACTACCACTTCTTATAGATATAGTACCATATAGACCTTTGAAAACATCTATGGGAATTTTACTAGCCTCTGTATAGCATTTCCTAAGAACCTTTTCAAGTATTGGTAAATCAGCTTTACTAAGTCCATAAATCTGAATAATGCCACCTAATTTAGCTATTTGAGAAACCCTTTCTAGAGCCCTTGGTAAAGGAAGCTCGCCATCTGCGGAAATACCATGAATTGCTAAGGCAGTGTCAACATTTGTTATCTTAGCTAGTGCTGCAAGGGCTAGTGAATCCATAAGGGGGCTCCAAAGATCTTGAGCATCCTCTATTGTTGCCAGTACATCTCCTCCAACATCAACTCCTATTATTAAGTCAATGTTAAGTATCTCTATTAGTTCTTGAAACCCTTCTGAAATACTCTGAGCCCCTCCAGAACCATCAACCACATATACAGAAATACCTAGCCTTTCTGCAACACAAGCAGCTTGGAAATATATGAAATTACCTCCTCTAAAAGCTCTTGATTCACCATTAACTTTTGCTGAGAACTTTCCTAGGATCTCAGCGCTACGTACTTCACAACGCTTTACTGGGCCGGGAAGAGGATCTATAGTACATCTTGCCCAAGGTATGGCTCCAAGAAAAGCTCTTGTGCCTAGTCGCTTAAGCCACAAATACGTATGAAT
>QMXA01000176.1 GCA_003661905.1 Thermoprotei archaeon
ACCACATCAAGTAATAAGATTACTACAGCTTGGAAATCCAGATGTAGTTAAAGTGAAATCCATATGGGTCTGTGTCTCTTGTATGACTTGTACTGATAGATGTCCTAGAAGAGTTGATCCAGGTACTATATTCGAAGCACTACGTCTACTAACTCTTAGAAAGGGCATTGATCGCATAAGGTATAAAGATTTAAGAGATTTACATGAAGCACCTTCAATGGCACTAATAGCAGTTTCAAGAAAAATGACAGGGTGATTGTAATGAGGATTCTTTACTATCCTGGATGCACCATTAAAAGAAACGCTATTGAGTACGAGAAAAGCTCATTAACTATCTTAAAAGAGCTGGGTATTGAAGTTATTGAATTAGATAAGTGGTATTGCTGTGGTACTGTCTTTAGTTTAGCAACTGATGATCTGATGAAACATCTGGGTGCAGTTAGAACTCTCATAAAAGCTCAAGAGCAGAGTAGGGAGAGTAATACGAACACATTACTTACTCTATGTCCGATGTGCTTCAACGTTCTTAAACGTGTTAATAATGTTATCACATCAGAACCTGATAAATTAGAAACCATATCTAAGTTCATGGATGAGGAGGAGCAGTATAAAGGAGGAATAGAGATAGTTCATATAGTTGAAATACTTAAAGAGCATATCCCTGAGATTAAGAAGAGGATTGTAAAAACCTTAAAACCATTTAGAATAGCAACGTACTATGGATGTACCGCTCTAAGGCCGAAGGAGATAGCAATAGATAATCCTGAAGATCCAAGGATTATGGATCAGCTCTTGGAGATGTTAGGTGCAGAGATCATAGATTATCCATTTAAATCTGAGTGTTGTGGTTCTTATGCTGTGTTAGTAGATAGAGATGCTGTTATTACTAAGTGTAGAGATTTGCTTATTGAGGCATATGATAGAGGAGCTAATCTAATGATCACTATATGTCCTCTATGCCACTATAACTTAAAATTAACTCTGAGGAGCATTAGAAGACCTCCTAACATAGATGTTGTTTATGTAACTGAATTACTAGCATACTCTATGGGATTCGAAGATGTAATCTCAAGTGATAGTAAGAGTCTCTTAGACAAAATAGTTACAACAAAAAATACTTAAATCTAGCTCACTAGGTGTATGAGAGGCGGGAGATCAATATGAGCTCTTCTCAGAAGCCTAAGTTTATTAAAATATATGTTATGGGAAGGGCTTATGAAGTACCTGAAGGATTAACGATAATGAAAGCGCTTGAGTATGCTGGTTTCAGACTCATTAGAGGTGTTGGTTGTAGAGGTGGGTTCTGTGGAGCTTGTCCCACAGTATATAGATTGCCTGGTGATTATAAGTTAAGAATAGGTCTAGCTTGTCAAACGATAGTTCAAGACGGTATGCACTTAGTAATTCTACCTTTTGTCCCCATGGAAAAGCCTAGGTATAATATTGATGAGCTAAAACCTGATGCTGGATTAATTCTATCTCTATTCCCTGAAGTATCTAGATGTGTTA
The DNA here is from genome assembly GCA_003661905.1 of Thermoprotei archaeon. Taxonomy (GTDB): domain Archaea; phylum Thermoproteota; class Thermoprotei_A; order Sulfolobales; family Ignisphaeraceae; genus B12-G17. The sequence goes on from QMXA01000176.1 coordinate 1,510, forward strand.
GCTGTAACACCTGCACTAAGGCATGTCCGCAAGGTTTAGATGTTATGGATGCAGTTCAAGCTATACTTAGAGGTGATATAGCTAAGGCTGCAAACACAATATTTGACTGTATTTCATGCGGTATATGCTCTATGAGATGCCCTGCTGAGATAAGACATATACATCTATTCCAATTAATTAGAAGGCTCTACGGTAAGTACATATTGCCGAAGGCTAAACATGTTGAGGAAAGACTTAAAGAGATTGAGAGTGGGAAGTATGAGGAAGAACTCAACAAATTAATGGTAACACCTATTGAGAAACTGAAGAAATTATACTCAGAAAGAAAGATAGAGACATAGTTTTTGGAGGTGGAATTTATGGCAGAACCAATGGGTTATCCTCCAGAAATTAAGAAACACATAAAAATAGTTGAAGAAACAAGGCCTGAGAGATTAAAGCAAGTTTATAGACGTTTAACATTAGAGGAGAGAGAAAAATTATTGAAGGCATGGCACCCAGACTATAAGCCAGGTACTAAGAGACCTCTTAGAGTCGGTCCTTGTAAAGGCACTATAGTGTATAATGAAATAGCTAATCTACTCGAAGCATGGCCAGCTATAGATCCTAAGGATATTGATTTGAGTAAAATAGATTACGACGTTGATGTCCTAATTATTGGCGGTGGAGGAGCAGGGGCAAGCGCAACTCTATGGGCAATTTATAATGGTGTACCACCAGATTCCATTTTACTAGTTACGAAGCTCCGATTTGGTGATGCAAATACTGTAAAAGCTCAAGGAGGAATTCAAGCTGCAGATAGACCTGAAGATAGCCCCATACTCCATTATCTAGATACTATTGGTGGCGGACACTTCGCTAATAAGCCAGAGCTTGTAAAGGCATTGGTATGTGATGCTGTATTTATAATTAAATGGCTTGAAGATCTAGGTGTAATGTTTGATAAGACTGATGAGGGAGTTATGATTGAATACCCCGGTGGTGGTGCTTGTAGGAAGCGACTACACTGTGCAAAAGACTATACAGGTTTAGAAATTATGCGTGTATTGAAGGATGAAGTACTTAACCGTGGAGTTAATGTCTTGGAGTTTACACCAGCTGTAGAGCTTCTAACAGATCCCGAGACAGGTAGTGTTTCAGGAGCAGTTCTTTGGAATATAGAAACTCAAGAATACTATGTAGTTAGATCAAAGGTAACAATATTAACAACTGGTGGATTTGGGAGAATACATATCGCAGGATTCCCAACAACTAATCACTATGGAGCTACAATGGATGGTGTAGTAATGGCTTATCGTGTAGGAGCTAATATTCGTGATCTTGACACAGCTCAATTCCACCCAACAGGTGTTGCTTGGCCTGAAGCAATTAGAGGTGAATTGATAACAGAGAAGGTTAGGGGTATGGGTGCTCAGTTAGTAAATATACATGGTGAGCAATTCATATATCAACTTGAGCCAAGAGATGTAGTTGCATCTGCAATAATTGCTGAGTGTGCTAATGGCAGAGGAATAGTAACTCCAACAGGTGCAGCTGGTGTATGGCTCGATATACCAATGATAGAGGAGATTCATGGTAGTGGAACTATTAAGCGCAATCTCCCAGCAATGTATCGTCAATTCATAAGACATGGAATAGATATTTCAGAAGAACCAGTACTGACATATCCAACGCTACATTACCAGAATGGAGGTATAGAGATAGATCCATATACAAGAGTCCTTAACCCATCAAAAGAACCAATACCAAACCTCCTAGCTGCTGGAGAAGTAACTGGAGGGGTTCATGGAAGGAATAGGCTAATGGGGAACTCATTACTGGACGTAACAGTCTTTGGAAGAAGAGCAGGTACAACTGCAGCAAAGTTAGTTAAACAAATGTCGACAAAGCCTAAGCTATCATTTAAGCACTTAGAGAGGTTTATGAGTGAGCTAGAAAGGATAGGAGTTCCAAGAACTAGAAGAGCTCCTATAATTCTACCAGATTATAGAGGAGAAAGAGTACTACTTAGATCGCTGAGAATTCTTTAACATCAACAATTAAATCTATAATTATTTTCAATAGATAATGATTTAGAGCAAGTTTTGGCTCTATATCTCAACAAGACTTTTATTCATCTCGTAGTTAGTATATCGGGCGAA
>QMXA01000177.1 GCA_003661905.1 Thermoprotei archaeon
GTCTAATTACGCTGGTGAATACTGGCATATTCCCTTGGACTAAACTATCAAGTAGGTAAAAACCAGTAACAGGATTGAATCCTGTTTCAATAACTATTTCCTCATCTACTCTCTTGGCACTTGGAAATACCCCGAGCCAATTACTTAGAACTAACTGAGCTATTAGAGCTAACCAAAACACAGGGACTGAGGCACCAGAAACGGTAAAGATCCTAATAAAATGATCAACAATACTATATTTCTTGAGCGCTGCTAAAACACCCAAAGGTATACCTATACCTATAGCTATTATGAATGCAAACACTATAAGCTCTAATGTTGCTGGAAGATGGGTCTTTATATCATTTATGACCGGGGTTTTTGTTCTCCATGATATTCCCCAATTTCCTGTTAGTAAATCTCTTATATAGTAGAGAAACTGGATATGATAAGGCTCATCTAAGTGTAGAAACTTCCTAGCTTTTTCTATCTGTTCAATTGTTGCATGTGGTCCTACCCATAATAACTCGGGTCTTGCAGGAATTATACGTGTTATGAAGAAGGTTATTAGGATTACCCCAAATATTACTAGTACAAGAAGTAGAGCTCGTTTAATAAGGTATTCTCTTCTTACAGGCATTTGTACCCCCTTATCGTTAACTTTACAGCTTCAGTTATTTAATTTCAAAGAGTAAATATAAAGCTAAAAGAAGATTCTAATTAGATATTTAAGGGTGATATATCACCACCTGTTCATGTACTTACCGTAGCCTCTAAAGAATAACCCATAATAGAAATGATTCCTTTAGCAAGCTTTGTTCAGATACTAGCTAAGTTATCAGAACGTTAGTTATCTTTTTAAGGGTATCAGTGTGATCTCTATATGAGTATCTTTAGGGGTGTTGATATAATGAAATCAATAAGTTTAAGAGGAGCTATTTCTAAGGCTGTCGCTATTGGTATTGTTATTGTTGTTGTTATTGCTATTGTTGGTGTTGTAGCTTACATAGCAACAAGACCAGTACCAACACCAACTACACCAACTACACCAACAACACCCACAACCCCAACAACACCAACAACACCAACTACTCCTACAACACCTACTACTCCAGCTAAGAAAAAAATAGTTATATATGCTTCATTATCAGAGATGACAAGTGCAGAGCCTAGTACTGAGTTCTCGAATTCAATATTGTGGATGTGCTTAGTGTATGAGCCATTGTTATGGTATGACCCATTAAAGGATGTAACAATACCAGCTCTCGCTGAGAGCTGGGAAAGCAAAGAGAATGGAACTATATGGATATTCCATCTTAGAAAAGGAGCTGTATTCCATGATGGAACTCCAGTAACTGCTGAAGCTATTAAGTTCTCTATTGAAAGAACTATGGCACTAGGTCAGGGTGCGGCATTTATATGGGATCCAGTTAAGGAGATAAAAGTTATTGATGATTATACCGTGGAGTTCATATTAGAGTACCCAGCACCTTTAGATAAAATAGCTGCATCCTCATATGGTGCATGGATATTCAGTCCTAAAATTGTTGAGTATGCTGGTGCTGCAAATGCTACAGATCCTAAGATAATTGAGTGGTTTAATGCAGGTCATGATGCTGGTAGCGGTCCTTACAAACTTGTCAAGTGGGATCCCGAGAATGAGGTTATATTAGAGAAGTTCGAGGATTGGTGGGGATGGAAAGTGCCGGGATACCCATTAGCATCACCTAAAGCACCAGATGTATTCATTATAAAAATAGTTAAGGACGCAGTTACTCAAGAGAGGCTAGTTCTCTCAGGTGACATCCACATAGCTGAATATGTGCCATTAGAAGATGTCGAAGCTCTAAAGGCTGATCCAAGAGTTGATGTGGTCATTAAGCCAAGCTTCCAAAACCTACTTATGCTCCTAAACACAAAGAAACCGCCATTAGATAACGTACTTGTTAGAAGAGCTATTGCACATGCAGTTCCTTTCGATGATATAGTTAAGATCGCAAGAGCAGGATTAGCAAAAGTAGCTAGTGGTCCAATACCTTACGGTATGCCAGGGCACTTCGAGGACTTTAGATATGAGTACAACTTAACACTAGCTAAAGAGTTATTGGCAAAAGCTGGATATCCAAATGGTATTGATAGAACACTACTACTAGTCTATACAGCTGGAGATATTTATGAGAAGAAAACAGCTGAGCTAATTAAGGCAAGTCTAGCGAAAATAGGTATAAACGTTGAGATAAGGCCCATGAGCTGGGAAGAGCAATGGGCTCTAGCTCAAAGTGGTTGGGAAGACCCAATGAAGGCACAGGATTTATTCATATTTTATTGGTGGCCAACATATATAACGCCATTCGACTTCCTATACAATATGTTCCATAGCGATAGTAAGGCATTCAATCTCTGCTACTATGAAAATCCAGAATTCGAGAAAATAATTGAAGAAGCAGTATATTATGAAGGTATAAACTGGACTAAAGCAATGGAACTTTATTATAAAGCACAGAAAATACTCTATGAAGATGTTCCTGCAGTGCCATTATGGGATGGCATGGACGTAAGAGTTGGAGCTTCATGGATTAAGAACTTAGATCAAGCAGTTAATCCAGCTTATCCAACAGTAATATTTGCACAGGTTCTTAGTGTAGAAAAATAATAAATAACTTTTTTATTAATTCAAATTCATTACTTCAATTGTTTATATATGTTCGGATTTCCATTCTCTAAGTTTATGTTCAGGCGGTCTATATAGATATTTCTTACTATGAGCTAGTTTTGTAGCTGCAAGGGATTCCGTAATTTTAAACGTTACTACAGTTGGATCTATAACTGGTATTGCCAATTCTTTAGATATTTCTTCAGCTACACCTATAAAGCCTCCACAACCAAGAACTATAACTTCGGCTCCATAATTATTTATAGCTTTCTTAGCTTCCTCAAGTAAAAGAGCCTTAATCCTCTTAATGTCCTTTCGCAGATCAAGAACACCTATTGGAATTCCTTCTACATATGCTAATCTATCTTCAAGCCCTAGTTCCATAACCTTCTTATGATATAGTGCTTTAACATTAGGTCCTGTAGATACTATAGCAAATTTATGCCCTAGATACAAAGCTGTAATTATAGATGTTTCACCTATACCCATTACGAGAATAGTGACTCTCTCCCTTGAAGCATGAAGTCCTGGATCGTCAAAACAATTGATTATAGCAGCATCAAAGCCCTCTCTCTCGGCTTTTACAATCTCTTCAACAACATATGGTGTAGCTAGTGAAACATCATATTCACATTCTATAGATTTTGGACCATTTTTTAAGCTCCTAACTTCAAACATTGTGCTGGGAAAGGCTATTTTCTCCAAGTAAGATTTAGTTAGGTCATCCCATATATCAGTAGATACAGGGTTTAGGACAAGAATTTTAACCATTTTTATCCCCTAACTACTGAGTTAGTCTTATATTTATAAAAATAGAAGGTATAAAGGGCTAGGTTTGTTCTCACTAACTTCAATAAAGGAAATAGAAGATCTAGTCTTAGGTGCAACAATTCTAGGTACAGGTGGTGGAAGTCCTGAAGAGGGACTTAAGCTTCTTGAGGAGGCTTTAGCCATAGCTAAGGAGATCAAGATAATTGATTTAGATGAAGTTCCTAGTGATAGTA
>QMXA01000178.1 GCA_003661905.1 Thermoprotei archaeon
AAAAATAGAAATTACTGTGTTACTCGTAATAGATTCTTAATTTTAGAGCATAGAAGATTAGTTCTCTCACGAAAATTGAGTGAGAATTTCCTGTTCAATATGATAAAAAATTACATTAGAAAATGGCAAATAGTAGTTATAGTAAATCATTACTGGCTCTTTCTGCTAAGTACTGAGTTACTAGCGGTATGGTATAGATTGTTAGATTTATTACTATCAGACGAGAGAATTAGTGTAATTTCTATCTCTGATGCTTATGAGAGGTTAATCTGTAGTAAGTAAATTAATGCTTTAGTCATCTTATCCAATTCTACATAACCTCCCGCATATATGTAGGACGATGAACAATTTGTACGAAATATACTGCTTAGAGATAGTACTAAACGAAGACAGACAATCTCAAATCCACTTTAAGAATTTAACATCATGAGAAGACAAGCTGTAATAATACTTGTAGGATCAGTAGATGTTGGGAAAACTACACAATCACTTTTACTAATGAGTTATTTATCAAGAAAGAATTTTAATGTAAAGTTTACTTGTATCAATACCTATTATCCTACACTTCTTAACTTCATTAAGAAATAGTTAGGGACATAGAAGTACTTTGATATAGTTGTTGCGTCGGGCACGGAGAAGCCTAAGGCTAATATCCTAAGGTATTGCAAGTACATCTACTGGCCTGTACTTAGGACTAAGTAAACCTGCTGAATGATTAAAACTACTTGCAAACACTAAAACTATCAGAGAGCTCGTTGACAGGGCAGATACGGTCTACATACCATCACATACTCTATTACCACTAGCAATTATTGCTAAATTAATTAAGCCAGACATTAAGATAATCTTCTCCTATACAGCTACCAGCCACTAACCTATGCCTCAGTTATATTAGCGGGCAGAGAACCTGATCTTGCTACCGATATTATAGTTGAGTATGGTGAGCATAGTAGTTTACTACGTGCGTTAGCTTCAGGACTAGGCTACTACATAAACGATATCAGCACGCTCTCACTACACTTCGCAGATAAGCTCATCTGTGTATTGAGAAGACAGTACGAAATACCAACGAAATACATAACTATAATCCGTAATAAAGCCGTTGTCATATACAATCCTCCACTACCAGTGCCAGACATAAATAAGAGTCTTAGTGATTACCCAACAATACTGTTCAGCGGTGGAGGTATTTTCGTAAAGGGTTTTCACCTAGCTGTTAAGGTATTCACAAAGATTCTTTCTCAGCATAATTGTAGAATATACCTCATAAGCAGATACTCTTCCTCTTACCAACATAGGTTTCTTGAGAGATACGCTTCAAAGTCTCATGGTAAATTAATTGCTTTAAATAGAGTACTTCATGAAAAGCTTATAGCCTTACATAAATATGCGTGGGCAATAGTATTTCCATCCATATGTGAAGAACCATTACCATACTCCATTGCCAGGTCTTGCCTCTTAGGCACAATACCAGTAGCGTCTAGAGTTGGTGGTGTACCGAGATTGTTGAGGAAACATATGCAGAGAAGTTGTTTAGACCTGGTAATGCTGAAGACTTCATAGCTAAGGTTGAGCATGTTCTAGCACTATCTAAGGAGAAGCTTATGGATATTAGTATTGAACTTAAGGAGAAGACTCGGAAAAGATTTAATGCTGAAAGGATTAAGGATTGTCTATCAGAAGTATTTTTATTCTTAGTTGAGAGTCGGGAGTATGAGGGTATGCTTTATTACTAGTGAAGTCTTCATGGGTAGACATGGTGGTTTTGGTAAGCTTGTTAGGGTTGTTGGTAGAGAACTTGTTAGGAGAGGATTCGATGTTTATGCTATTACGTGGACTGAGCCTGGTATGGGGAGATTTGTGGAGATTGATGGTATCAAGGTCTTAAGTTATCCATACACATCACTCTCTACTCTCAGACACATAGTTGATTATAGTAAAGTTATACCTCTTATTAAGCAAGTAAACGCCGATGTGTATATATTAATTGACTGTATGGTTGAAACTTACATAGCTCAAAAGATCATGCCTAACAGGAAGCATGTTATATGGGTTCAGGATCCCTTCAACTGGAATGACTACAGACTTCTAGGTTCCATAGACCCGAAACTACAGAATCAGTTGGCTGAAGTTTTGGGTGACGACCAAGCTCTACGAGAGAGCCTATAGGAGAGCCGACCTAATATTGACACAGGCGAAGTACTACATACCGAAGATAGCTAAGCTATACCACGTCAACCCAAATAGGGTTATATATGCCCAATCCAGTCGAACACATACCTGGTGAGAGCTCGATAAGTAAATCTAAGAAACCAATGGTTTGCTTTCTAGGGTGCATGGATCCACAGAAGAGGTACTGGCTATTCTTCGAGTTAGCGAAAACTTTCCAAACATTGAGTTCATAGCAGTAGGTAAGCCAAATCTATTCTACGAGGAATTATACAGGCGGATCGTGGAAAGATACCGCGGACTTAGAAACCTCAAGATAACTGACTTCGTTGGTGAAGAGGAGAAATCGAAGGTCCTATCCAGAAGCTGGATCCTATGCTTACCAAGCATAAGAGAGGAGCTACCAATAGCATTTCTAGAAGCATTAGCACATAAATGAGCATTATTGAGTACGGTGAACCCAGATAACATAGTTAAGAGTTTTGGATACTATGCAAGGAGGGGATATCTTAGCAAGGGACTTAAGAGGCTTCTAGAAGATACTGATGCCGATGCTGATGAAAGTAAGTAATATTTATTGATTGAGTTATACAGTTATTTACCTCGTAGAGAAGCTCTTAAGATCTATGCTGAAAGCCGAACTTTAATCTTTCCAACACTATGTGAGGAATCATTACCCTAAGCTATAGGTATTGCACCTATAGCACCTAGAATTGGTGGAATACCAGAAATAGTTAAGGGAAGCATAACTGAAAAATGCCTCTTTATACCTGGAAGTATAGATGAGCTCGTAAATAGAATTGAGGATATACTTTCACTCTCAAGAGATGATGTCAGAGATATTGGTGAAAAGCTGAAAGAGCATGTATTAAGGAAATTCAAATATACATGAAATAAAGAGGAGAACGCTGAAAATATTCTATGATGTGATAACGTCCCGACTACGTTCACAAGCGTAAACTCTCCACACACGTTTATCAACTCTCTAGAGCAATTTCAACACAACATAAACATACAACATCTACCTGAAAACGTACTGAAGTCTCAGATGTGGTATCTCATGGCAAAACTGTATTACATGCTAAATTGAGGTGTAGTATGTTATGGCATTAAAGAAGGCATGGAAAGCTCTTGAACTTACTCGTGAAGAGCTTAGAAAGTTTAAGAGGATCTCGAGTTATTAAGACTTAGAAATGGTTCTAAGAGGGTTGAGATATAGCAAATACCTTAAGCTACATGGAGGAGCATGAACGCTATTATTTCCATCAATATCGGAAGTAGGTAGAACCTTCATGAAGCGCCGCATTGTGATATTTATTGGCCCTGTAGGGGTCGGGAAGTCCACCCAAGCCTTATTATTGCAGAGGTATTTAGTGAGAAAAGGTTTTCGTGTAACTTTCATTTGTTTCAATACATATTACCCTATATTTCTTAATTTCCTGAAATTTTTAATAGATAATCGT
>QMXA01000179.1 GCA_003661905.1 Thermoprotei archaeon
AAGAGAATCCTACACCCAGCAATGCCCATAAAGCCAGGGATTGTTAGAGTTCCATACTATGTAAAGACAGACTATGCTAAAGTACTCATTGCTGACTCAATAACAAATACTCCTGGAACAGTCGTTGTAGATGTTGATGAAGATAAGCGCATTCTCTATGTACATTGGATAAATGTAAGAACAATGATTCCTGAAGAATGTAGAGAATTTATTTCAAAATATTTTGAATATTTCGCAAAAAGAATGTTTGATTAAGGGTGAAACCCATGATCATCTACCCTGAAATAGGTCTCGGACCTGCATTAGCGGCTGCACTAGCTTTTGCTCTACCACTTATAGCATTAGTAATAAAGAATAGAAGACTTTGGGCAGCGTATACAGTTGTAGGAACATTTGCATTACTAATAGTAACTACAAGAGTACTCATTCTATCATACCAAAGTAGCAGTCCACTGGTATATACATTTGGAGGATGGCCTGCACCATTAGGCATTATATATGTTGTTGACAAGGTAGGAGCATTCTTCGGATTTATAGCAGGTATATTATTCTTTGTAATAGCTATCTTTAGCCATAAATACTTAGAGAAAGATGATGGTGTAGAATGGTACTACACATTATTACTAGGACTTGAAGCAGGTGTATTGGGGTGTTTCTATACTGGTGATGCTTTCAATCTCTTCGTAATGTTAGAAGTATTATCAGTAGCTGCATATGGATTAGTAGCATTTAGGAAAAGACTTGGTATGGCTGTTGAGGGAGCCCTTAAGTATGCCATAATAAGTGCAATGGCTACAACAGTCTACTTCGTAGGTCTAATGGTTCTTTACGCATCATTTGGAACATTAAATATGGCTGATGCTTCCTATAAAATCATGACTCAAGGAAAGATATTATCAGACTTCACCCCTAATCCAGCAATAATAACTGGAACACCACCAGCAGGGTCAAGCTGGCCACTAGGTTTAGCAATATTCGGAGCCTTAATGTTCTATACATTCACACTTGAAGCTGCACTTGTGCCTAATCACTTCTGGCTACCTGATGCATATAGCTATGCACCAGCTCCTATAGCAGCATTACTCTCAGGTGCTACAGAGAATGTAGGGCTCTATGTACTGATAAGATTCATATATACAATAATGGGCTCTACTCCCGCAGAGCCCATAAGGCATGTAATGCTAGTAGTTCTTATGGCCATGGGAATGGCATCTGCATTACTAGGTTCTTTGATGATGGTTCCTCAGAGAAATGTGCAGCGATTACTTGGTTATAGTACTATTACAAATATGGGTTACGCTGCTATGGCTATAGGTTTAGGTACTGAATTAGGGTTAAGAGCGGCACTATTCTTTGTAATAGCTCATGCATTCTCGAAAGCATTAGCGTTTATCTCAGTAGGTGCTATGAAGCGCTATGCCGGGTCAGTTAATCTCGATGAACTTGAAGGGTATGGAAAGTATATGAAATTCACATCTGTATCCTTAGGTGTAGCTTTGCTAAGTTTAGCAGGTATACCGCCACTACCTGGATTTGTAGCTAAATTACTGCTCTACTTCGCTGCTCTAGAAGTAGGGGCTTGGTACATAGTTGCAGTTCTTATACTAGCAACAGCCATAAGCCTTATGGGATATCTAAAAGTCCTATACCATACAGCTCTCAAGGCCTCTGAGAAAACATTGAAAGTGGAAGAACCTCTCTCACTAATAATACCAATAGCAATGCTTCTAGGTGTAATAATAGCAATAACTGTTCTGGTTTATCAAGTCTATTATGGATTAGTAACTCCAGCAGCTGCTTCAAGCTTCAATACTGAAGGATATATAGAGTCTGTATTCAGCATTAGTTCTCAGATGCTGAAATTAGTAGGAGGTGGTGGTTAATGGAGTTAGCAGAGATGGTTCTTCTAATAAGTTTGGGCATGTTATTGCCTTCAGCTATCTTCGCAGTTATGTATCTTAAAATGAGGAGACCTGCAGAAGTAGAAGGTGATAAAAAGTGGATCTACGCATGTGGTGAGCATTGGGAATTAGAGAGAATGGCTGTTTCGCCACAGTCATTATTCTGGGCTGTATGGAGAAAGGTATTCGTAAAGCTATATACTGCTTTAATAGAGAAGGTGCATAGTGGAGTACCTAGTGATTGGCTCATATACATGATTATAATTCTAGCTCTAGCTGTATTAGCTCTCTCAATAGCCGTAACTGGAGGTGGTGGCTAGTGCAAATTCTTTACATAATCTTTCAATCATTAATATTCCCAGGTCTATTATTCATATTCTTCACAGCCCTAGCAACACAGTGGATTGTTAGAAAAGTTGTTGCTCGGATGCAGAATAGAATGGGCCCAGCTTATACAGGTCCTTATGGATTTCTACAACCCTTTGCAGATTTCTTCAAACTTATGAGTAAAGAAGACATAGATGTAGTAGGCTCAGCAGGATCTGCTGTTGCAACGTTATTACTTCTTGCATTAGGTGCCTTAATAGCTCTAATCCTAATGATCCCTGCATCACCCTGGGGTCTCTATGCACCCGGTGATGTAATTATAGCTCTATACTTACTTCTATGGCCAACTATAGCCTTAGTAGTAGCAGGGTTTGCAGTCCCTAATGCATTTAGCTCCACAGGCTCTTCGAGATTTCTGAGCTTAGTCTTTGCATATGAACCTCCATTTATTATGGCACTACTGGTTCCTGTAATACTAGCAACTAGGTATACTGGTGCTGAGTATTCATTTTACATAAGTGCACTTAACTCAGCAAGTCTATGGATCAGACCGGGTTCTGCAATAGTAATGGCATTAGCACTATTTGCAGCCATATTATCGCTGCAAGCTAAGCTCATGAAGAAACCCTTTGATATACCTGAAGCAGAGCAAGAAATTATAGCAGGTATATTTACTGAATATAGTGGACCTAAGTTGGCACTAATAATCCTACTCCACGATATTGAACTAACAGTACTATCCTTCGTAATAGTATATCTATTCTTAGGAGGTTCAGCACCACTAACAGGACCTTTAGGAGTAATTGCTGTAGCTCTAAAGTACTTCATCGTAGTATTGATGGTCAGCTGGATAAGAGCTTCAGCAGCTAGGCTTAGAGTAGATCAAGCAATAGCTATTCTCTGGAAATACATACTTCCAGTAGCAATAATTTCATTAATAGTATCATTTTTTGTATGAGGTGTTGATACATGTATATTGAGCGAGTAAAGAAAGCCCTTGATGGGATTGCCGAGGAAGTTTCAGAACTTGCACCAAGAAGAGTCATAGCTAAGATACCTATTGATAAAGTTCCTGAAGCTGTAGAGAGAATCCTAACAGAGTTTAAAAATATGGTTTATGTGAGTCAAATAGTAGCCGTTGATCACCCTGATCAAAAACAATTCGAACTCAACTACAACTTATGGGCAATAGGTCATGGAATGATAACTCTTAGAACTAGGATACCTAGAGATAACCCAAGAATTAAAACCATAATTAACTTAATACCAGGGGCTAAAGGTCATGAACAGGAAGTATATGACCTCTTTGGAGTAGTATTTGAAGGGAACCCGTATTTGAGAGAAGCCTTCCTCAAACCACCAGAGTTAAGAGGTAAGTATCCATTGAGAAAGGATTACAAGT
>QMXA01000180.1 GCA_003661905.1 Thermoprotei archaeon
AAATACCCCTTAGGGAGGATAAGGAGAACTTTATTTTGCTTAGAATCAACGTGACTAAGGATAAAGCAGAACTTATTTTGAAGGAGATTATGGAATATCTAAAGTCGAGTCCTAAATATAACAAGTACTTTGACTTTACAAAGAAATTCAGGGTTGAAAAATGGTCTCCTGAAGACGATGCTAGAAAAAGAATTCTATCAGTAGCTAGTTCCTCTTTGGAGAATCCAGTCTAACAATAGTCACTAATACTCGTGAATTAAATAGCCTAAGTGCTTGGATGGAGAGTACACCTGCAGCCTCAATACCTATAACCGCTACATTAATAATGGTTTAACATGCTCTATTCCAGCAGTCCCAATAATTGCTGCTAAGGATTTAACAAATACACCCTATCCCCATGAAAGATCATTATATCCTATGTGGGAGGTCAGCCCATGACAACACATATTCAGCTATATCATCATCAACACTTATCTCTACAGTCTACCCGTAAGGGCAATGGGCTAACATTTCACTACAGCAATACCAGCATCTCCCAGTAAACATTAATCTCAGTAGTAACTCTCCCACCAATAAGATCCCCTAAAGCCTTATCGCCGATCTCATCAGCAACACCTACAATCTCATGCCCAAGAGTAATGGGTAGTTTGAGTGACCTATATTTACTCTTGCTTTATCTGTTCCATATATACTAACTCTCTTAACACGTACTCTAACCCAGCCTTCTCTCGGCTCAGAATTATCCACTTCCTCAAACCTTAGATCACCAGGCCCATACAGGGTAAGAGCCTTCAAATCCTCAACACCTCAATACGTAACCTCAGAACACACATTTATCTTATTACACGAAGAATATAAGATAGCACATCATAGTAATTCGTAGTTAAGCCCTAATTAAAATTTTATAGTAGCTGGGTAGGGAAAAAGGAACCTTAGAGATACATACATGTTCCGGTGACTAGAGATCTGAAGGGTCATATATATTTGATGATATGTAGCTGTACATTTAAGTATTAGTGTTAACATAAGTAGCATCTAATCAAGAGTTTAGATGGGTTAATCCACTATACTCTAAGGGAAAGGTGTGGTTGAGAGTTTCTCAAGAGTCTATACCGTAAATGTTGAGGAGATCGCCAAAGACAATATTGTATAGGCTCTGTTAGGTTCAGTAGCTCCTAAGCATAGCTACTTTTCTCTCCATACCATAGCCTATGGGTGCGAACCCTAAAACACTTAAGGCTATGCATATTCCTGGTGGTAGATACCACCACATATTGTTAATGAATCCATCTCTTGAGAATGCATAGTGTAACATTGTTCCCCAACTCTTCTGTACTGGATCCCCTAGCCCAAGAAAGCTTAAGCCAGCCTCCGCCAACATGGCCCTAGCTGTGTTAAGAATGAATTTTGCGAAGATTACATGAGAGGAATGTGGGATAACGTGCCTGAATAGGATATAAGTGTCACTAGCTCCTAAAGCTTTACATGCTTCAACAAATCCTGTCTCCCGAACCTGTAAAACCCTTGAACGGACAACTCTAGCTGTACTTGACCACCATAAAACTCCAATAACGAAGACTATATTCCATACACTTGGACCGAGATATGCGGCTAAGATTATCATTAATGGAAGTCTAGGTATAAGTAGGAATACATCCGTAATCCCCATCAGTATCTCATCCAGTTTACCACGAAAGTACCCTGCCACAGACCCAATAAGAGTCCCAACAATAGTCGAGACGGCAGCTGCAAAGAGATCAATAAATAGTGACACCCTAGCACCATATATTAGCTCGCTAAGAATATCCTGTCCAATATCATTTGTACTGAGGGGGTGCTTTATACTTGGAGATAAGAATGGCTTGTCCTGCTTCCACGGATCATAGGGGGCTATGAATGGTGCAGACACAGCAATAAACACGAAAAACATGAGTATCGTAGAACCAGCCATAGCCATTCTATTCCTCCTCAGCACACCAAGTATACTTAGAATTCCTGTATTCATTCCATTCTAACCCTTGGATCCAGTATGGTATAACAGATATCTGCAAGGAAGTTTGCCACTAGTACACATAGTGTTACAAGTAAAAAGCATCCTTGAAGTACGGGGTAATCCTTAGCGGTAATTGCATCATAAATTAAAGCTCCCATACCAGGCCATGAGAATACTACTTCAACAAGTAACGTGCCTGACACCATAAATCCAAAGTCTAAAGTAACTATTGTCAACAATGGTAGCGAAGCTATCCTCAGAACATGCTTAAATAGGATTGTTTGGTCGTCTAACCCCTTAGCCATGGCTGTTAATATAAATTCCTCTTCAAGCACATGTATAACCGAATTCCTCACTATCAAATACTTATATGAGGTATTGAAGAATGATAGAACAGCTAAAGGTAAACACATATGCCATAAAATATCAGCGAGCTTACTAAACCCCTCCAATCCACTATGGTATACTCCACCTAGTGGGAAGAGTTTTAAATGAAAAGCGAATATCAGTAAGGATAACATTGCAAGCCAATAATGGGGCATTGAGTAAACGAAGAGAAGAGTTAGAGCCGATTCAATATCGAGTTTGCTTCCACTCTTCCACCTAGCAATTAAACCTAAGAACATCCCAATAGCTGAACCTAAGAGAACGGATGGTACTAGTAGAAATAAAGTCCACTTCAACCTCAACACTATAATGTCGAATACGGGCTGCATATAATGGAATGAGCACCCCCAGTTAAAGTGAAGTAGATTAACCAAGTAGATTAAGTATTGCTCATAGAGTGGTTTATTCAACCCATATTTCGCTTTAAGTTCCTCAACAAGATCTGGTACTGAGTAATACAATTCCTCACCTAGAAGGTGTAAGAGTGGATCTCCAGGCATAAGACGGGGTATTAGAAAGTTTAAAGTAACAATAATGTAGAATGAGAGAGCATACCTTAAAAGCTTACGTATTAAATCGTATTAAATACCTGGCTGCACTACCACTAATCATCACTTTTCTCCAAGACTACTCCTGATACCATATCACCGCATCTCTATACCTTCGCTTAACCCAGAGTTTTCCATCCTTCTCTACAAGCCTATTAGTTAAAGCTAGGTGTTTCCTGATTCTCTCTTCGATTTCAGGTGTAATATCGTAGTTGTATCGTAGGATTTCAAGCTGGAAATCAAGAGGTATCAGGTATTCCCTCGTAACAATCTCCACATTCGCGTAAACCCCCATTTGGCAGAGAACATTATATATGTAAACGTATTCCGGGTAATCTAGAGTTGAGCTAAACTCACCAGTAATAATCTCATATACATCCCTAAAGCCGTGATCAGCAAGACATACTAGGAATAGTACTCCCTTTGTAACATTCAGCATTTTATATAGTGCAGACTTTATATCTGGCATATTAAAACAGTAAGCTGCAATAACGATATCGTATTCTTCAAGCTCGTCATACCCTACATCCTCCCAACGCTTATTGATTACCCTAATGTTGCTTAAGCTCTCCCTCTTAGCTCTCCTCATGAGTCTCAAAATCTGCATTTTCGAAGGCTCTACAACCGTTACTCTCCTAACTACTCTCGCTAGGGGGATTGTATAAGCTCCAGCTCCAGCAC
>QMXA01000181.1 GCA_003661905.1 Thermoprotei archaeon
ACATCTCTCTTTGGAGCAATAATTAGTGAGCAAGTATTTCAATGGCCAGGAATGGGACGACTTTACTATACAGCTCTCTACAATGGAGATACTAAGATAGTTATAGCTGATACATTCATGTTCGTCTTACTCTTTGTAGTCGTTAAATTCATACTTGATGCAACTTACGGACTACTAGATCCCAGAATAAAAGCATCTAGGTAAAGGTGATAAGATGTCCCTAAAATATAAGTTTCGAGATGTTAGGAGAGGTTTAAAGGAATTCTGGTTAGAGTATAGAAGATACAAAATAGGATTAGCTGGTCTCGGATTACTTATAATACTCATTACATTAGCTCTACTACCATTAATCATTGTCCCTATCGATATTAGAGAACATTGGTCTGAGAACCCTCGTTGGGCATTCAATCCTAAGCTAGCTCCTCCTGAATGGATAAATCTATTATCAGCAGAGAAAAGAGCACCACCAATAAACATCTATCCTACTAAAACTGAGGAGCTATGGAAATACATATCTGAAAGACTTTTTGAGAGATATAAATCCGAGATGAACATTACAGATCCAGAGACATTAGAACAATTAAAGAAGACAATAGAGGAAGCTGTGAAAAGAGAGTATGAATACAAAGGTTATATATACACCTTTAACTATGAATTTGAATGGGACGTACCTAGTGATAATGTGATTTTAATAGTTCAAGGAATTACAGAGAAGCTTACAATATCTGCTATGTTAATAAGACCAGATAATCTATCCATAGCATTATACACAGACTATGGGTATGTACCCATACAAATTGTTAAAGAAGCTTCACCAAAATTAGGTAATGAAACATTTATAGGAGAGCCATATATGGCAATAAGCCTTCAATTTAATACAGAATTTGCCAAAGGAGTTATTGAATTTCTAAAGGAGTTCGAAGATCCCAAAGTGCTATCAGAGATGGAAGCATTAATTAAAAAAGGCGCTCCCTCACCTGTTGCCATAGCATTTTACAAAGCAGGTCCTGGCATGGTTTATGGAACTACTGGTGTTTTAAAAGGTAATTATACTTTCATTGTAGAAATCGAAGCAAGTGAACAGAATGTAACATTAAAGAAACCGCCAAAGATTTGGCTCAGAATCCCGGGATCATGTTTTGGAATACTTGGAACAGATGGTAGAGGCCGCGATAACGCTATTACAATAATGTTAGGGAGTCAACTTGCATTATTAGTCGGTATAACATATGGAGTTGCAGTGGTATTTATGGGCCTTATATATGGTATAATAAGCGCCTATGCTGGAGGGCTTGTTGATGAGGTTATGCAAAGAATTAATGAAATAGTTTACTCCCTGCCAGTACTACCATTCCTAATATTGTTCAGCTACTATATACGCGAAATATGGGGTGTACAGCCTAATATTTGGCACATAGTCATGTTATTACTCATATTTGGATGGACAGGTACAGCGATCATTGTAAGAAGTATGGCTCTATCTATAAAGGAACAACCATACATAGAAGCTGCAAGAGCTATAGGTGCTAGTAATTGGAGAATTGTATTCAAGCATATAATGCCTCAGCTAATACCATATACATTTGCAGCTATAGCTCTTGCAGTTCCAGGAGCAATACTAATGGAAGCTGGATTAAGCTTCTTAGGTTTAACAGATCCAACCATGCCTTCTTGGGGAAGAATGCTTAGTGAGGCACAGGAGGCCATGTTTGCATGGTGGTGGATAATTCCGCCAGGACTCATGATAACAGTAACTGGCTTAGCTTTCGTATTTATAGGTAATGCTCTTGATACAATACTTAATCCGAAGCTAAGAAGATACTGAGGTGATATATAGTGGTATTATTAGAGGTCAAAAACCTAAAAACCTACTACTTCACATTAAAAGGAATGGTAAAAGCTGTAGATAATGTTTCTCTAAGTTTAGAAAAAGGTGAGAGCCTAGGCATAGCAGGTGAATCAGGCTGTGGTAAAAGTACCTTAGCATATTCGTTACTAAATCTAGTACCTCCACCTGGGAGAATTGTAGGAGGTAAAGTAATAATTGATGGTATAGATATTACAAGAATGAATGAGGAAGAACTAAGAACTAAGATAAGATGGAGAAGGATAAGCATGATATTTCAAGGAGCTATGAATGCCCTAAATCCTGTCTACACTGTTGGATACCAGCTTGCTGAACCACTTATGTATCATAAGGGAATGAATAGAGCTGAAGCCGTTGAAGTTGCGTCTAAGTATCTAGAGCTTGTAGGGTTATCTCCTGATACTGTTAATAGATATCCTCATGAACTTTCAGGAGGTATGAAGCAAAGAGTTGTCATAGCAATGGCATTAATCCTAAATCCAGATATAGTAATAGCTGATGAACCAACAACAGCGCTAGACGTAGTTATTCAGGCACAAATACTTAATCTACTTAAGAAACTACAGAAGGAACTTAATCTCACAATAATATTAATAACTCATGATCTTAGCATAATTTCTGAATTATCAGATAAAGTAGCTATAATGTATGCAGGTAAATTTGTAGAAAATGGACCTCTAGAAAGAGTATATAACAATCCACAACATCCATATACCCAAGGATTACTTAGAAGTATACCCAGACTTAGGAAAAAAGTTAAAAAGTTAGAATGGATTCCTGGTGTACCTCCAGATTTAAGAGCTCCTCCTCCTGGTTGTAGATTTCATCCAAGATGTAAATTTGTTATGGATATATGTAAAAGAGAGGAACCACCTATGGTAGAGATTGAGCCAAGTCACTACGTAGCATGCTGGCTATATACAAAGAGGTGATCACATGTCTATATCATTACCTCCTAGAGAGGGAATATTTGAGAAGTTAATGTCTAGATTACCTTCGGATACAGTATTAGCAGTGTATAAATTGAGAAAGTATTTTCCACTTAGAAGAGGCTTAACAGAGATCTTTAAGGGACTGCCTCCTAGATATGTAAGGGCTGTTGATGACATTACATTCTTTATTAGAGAAGGTGAGACCTTTTGTCTTGTTGGAGAATCTGGCTGTGGAAAGACAACAACAGGTAGAGTAATTCTCAGACTTATAGAACCTACAAGTGGCTATATCTTCTACAGACCCAAAGAAGAACTACTTAAGGAATTAACATCGCAAATTCCCAACTTATTTGTAAGGAAAGGATTCATAGATGTAGCACAAATACCTATAAGATTTCTAAAGCCGCTAAGAAAGGAATTGCAGGTAATATTTCAAGACCCATATGGATCGTTAAATCCAAGGTTCAAAATAAGAGCAATTCTTGAAGAACCTCTTTTAGTACATGGCTTGGGAGAGACTCATGAGGAGAGAACAAATATCGTAAGAAAGGCATTAGAAGATGTAAGGCTTATCCCTCCTGAAGAATTCATGGATAGATATCCCCATATGCTCAGTGGCGGTCAAAGACAGCGTATAGGTATAGCTAGAGCTATAATTCTTGAGCCAAGATTCATAGTTGCTGATGAACCTGTTTCAATGCTCGATGTCTCTATAAGAGCTGAGATACTTGAGTTGATGATGGAGCTCAAAAAGAAATATAGCTTAACATACCTCTTTATAACACATGACTTA
>QMXA01000182.1 GCA_003661905.1 Thermoprotei archaeon
GTATACCCTATAAGGGATTCTATGCTAAGGTTTCATCGGAAAGATTTGCTTTAATGGGAGACGTACACTTGGTACTAGGTTACATAAGTAGCGAAGAATATACTACTGAAACAGCAGATGGTCAAGGCAGAACTATTAAAGAGGCAGCTCAAAGATTAGCTCGCTTACCCTGTGCTGATTCAAATATTATGAACTTCAGTGAGATAATTGAAATGGCGAGATATATCTACGAGAAACAAGTATTTAAGATCTTTGAAGCGATCATGCAAATTAGATCATGGCTTGCTTCGCAGGGAATAAATCTAGATGAGTTCACCGTAATAACAGCAGGTATAGGTGAATACTTAGCAGCTGAAGCTAGTAGAAGATCTGGTTTCAAGAAGATAATTAGTATTAATCAACTAGTTGGGAGTAGAGTTGCAAGCGTGTTACCGGCATATGCATCGGCGTTAATGATATTAGACAAGGTAATAAGCCATGGAAAGACTAGTAGTACTTAAGCTTTCCGGCCATCTCATCAAATTTAGTAATACTGTAAGGGATATTCTCAATAAGATAAAATCTCTAACCAGCGTAGTGAAATTTGTAATCATACCAGGTGGTAGCGTATTTGCTGATTTCGTCAAGGAACTTCAAGAAGAGTTGGGTTTTAGTGATGACACGGCGCATTGGCTAGCAATAAAATCTATGGAGATGTACGGTGCTTATTTAGCTAGTTTAGATATATCATCAGTAGCTGAAGTATATGACTTTACAGAGCTTCACAATGCTTTACGATCAAAAAAGATACCAATCCTTATGCCGTACCGAATAATTAAGACATTAGATGAATTACCTCATAAATGGGATGTAACAAGCGATTCAATTTCGGTTTACATTGGTGGTTTGTTAAATGCCTATCTCGTTATACTAGCTAAGCTTGTTGATGGAATACTAGACGAGAATGGACATTTAATAAAGTTAATACCTAGCAATGAGCTTCATAAAATTCATACAACAGTTATTGATAATTATGTAGCTAGACTTCTAGAAAGATTCAAGATATATGTAGCAGTGTTCAATGCATTTAAAGCATATCTTCTAGAAGATATTATTAACTTAAGGAAAGGTGATTATACACTCATAATACCTGAGTAGTGTTCGATAACCTTTTTCAATTCTGCTACTAATTCTCTCGAAATGAACCCCCTTCTATCACCTTTACATACAGCTCCTCTGACTCCTATAATGTCGAAGCCTAGCTTTATGGTGTCGGCTACATGGTATTTCTTCAAGCTCCCTGCTAAAGCTGCAAGCAGACCTTTTCTATGAGCTTTTTCAACGAATTCCTGCAGATAATTTTTAGATAGGAAATTGAATGTTGTCCTACCATCTTTTATGTATGTATCAATCATTACTACATTAGCTCTAGCTTCTTCAGCAATATCAATTATTTCTAAGGGTTCTATGGATTCTATACGGGAATAATCGGCATATCCAACTAGTACTAATTTAGTAGTATTGAGTAGCTTTAATGTCTTAGATACCTCCTTACTCACAAATTTGGCTGTTTCTCTAGAAGACATTGCTAAGCCTATCTTGAAGTAATCTATATTTAAAGAGGCAGCGATATAGGTTACGTACTTTAAGCTATGATCATACTCTTTCACATCTCCTCCTGCCATACTAATTTCGATATCGTCTATATTCATGATCCTGATTTTCGTAACTATATTCTTTAAGACCTCGAAATCAGGTAAGCCTAAGCTTCCTTTTGAGGGATCCTTTACATCAACTATATTGGCTCCACCATATATTGCATTTTCTAATTCATCAACATGTTTGATTGAAACTAAGAGTTTTATCAAAAACCTTCCCAGTAAATATCTGTCTCTATACCTTAAATCCCTAAATACCGAAATATTTGTTAAGTATGATATGCAAGAAGTCTCATGACAGGGCCATGAGTAAGGATACTTGTTTAGCAGTACTAGCTGGTGGTATGGGAAGAAGAATCAAAGGCTATAAACCCTTAATAACACTTAAAAACAAAATGTTAATCGAATATGTTTTAGAAAGTCTTAGTCCTTACTTTGGTGAAGTACTGATAGTAGTACGTAATCATTGGCAGAAAAGTATGTTAATGCAAAGTATTAAAGATTTGATTGATACATATAGAATTAGTATAGTTACAGATATAGTTAATCTAAAGGGCCCACTTGCTGGAGTAATTACTGCCGTAAATCACTGTAGTAAGGAATTAATAGCCTTTGCCCCAGCTGATACTCCTTTCATTAAAATACATATCTATAAGCATCTCAATCGCTACGTAAAGAACTATGGATATGAAGCAGCAGTTCCTCTATGGCCGAATAGATTTATTGAACCATTAATATCGCTATCAATCAAAGAATCATTGATGAGCGCTATTAATGAATGTATTAAGAAAGGTATTAAGAGTGTAAGTGCGATTTTCAATAGAATGTTTACAGCGTATGTTGATATAAGGCTTATCTCAAGAAATCCATCTATAGAGTTTCTAAATATAAATACCTACGAGGACCTAGATCTAGCACAAAAATTCCTAACCAACATAGCTAAGCCATTTAACAGGTTTAATGAAATCTTTCCCATTAGCTTCATAAGTTCCAATAGTGACTTGATAGTAAGTTTCGCCAGATCTAAGATCTTGTACTTCCTCTAATTTGCCATAAGCAATTATTTCATCTCCGGGTTCAGCTAGATCTATGTATAATCCTTCATAGCTAACAATTCTTGATATCTGTTTAGGTGGTTCTATTCCTTCAAGTATTTTGGTTTCCTCAACAATATATATAGCAGGCATAAAAATCGCATCACTTGAATTGACTACCTTTGCTTTGACTCTCACAAGACCAAGCGGCTTATGAATCTTATCTTCCCAGCGCTCCTTTACTTCATTTTCTAGCTTAACTGGGTGTATGGAGAATTGCCTTCCCTTATAGAGAGCTCTATTCCATTTAAATTTACTATAGAGTAGCATTGCCTCTTTCAAGGTTAATGGATGATGCGATACTATATCTTTACTCCACTCCTCGAGCAAGCTTCCTCTAGGTAACCTAAAGTTAGATCTCTTCCTATGGTACAATTCTTTTAATGTATCTCTAATTATCCATCCATTACGATGGCCATATACTATGACATCTATATCTGAATATCTTAGATTGTGCATTTTCAAGAGGATGGAACCTGTAATACCGAAGTTCTCTATGCTTATATTTGATTCATTCGATAATCCTGACACTAGATCTAATGCTAGCTTCTCTAAATTATCTTGTGGAGATTTAATAATCTCCTGCAATCTCTCTTCTGGTTTAAAATGCTTCTTGATTTTACTTCTAGGAACCTCAATCAATTCTATTGATCTATATTTATCGTATACTATGTATTCCGGATAGTGTTTTCTCAGAAAATCCATAGTACTTCTTACACCTATTGCACTATAATAGGGTAGGATTCTACCATACATTATACCTTCTCTAGACCACTTTGTCCTAATTTTTGAAGCGAGGTGAGGTATATATTTTAAGTATGCTATGACTCGATCAACCGGATGTACATTACCTATTACA
>QMXA01000183.1 GCA_003661905.1 Thermoprotei archaeon
GGGGTCAAGTAGAAAGCTATCTAAATACTAATCTAGAGTATGTTATGGGGATTGGGTGTTTTAGATGAGATATAGAGTCATAGTGCTTGCAGGGGGCTATGCTACTAGACTTAGACCCTTAACAATAACTAAGCCTAAACCGCTCTTACCAGTACTTGGTAAACCTCTAATTAGTTGGATCATCAATAACTTAGTTAAGAATAATGTGAAAGAGATAATAATGGCTCTTTATCACATGGCCGATAAAATCATAGAATTTCTAAGAAATAACTACATAATCCAATTCCCCATTAGATACATTATAGAGAATAGACCATTGGGAGATGCAGGGGCTATAAAATATGTGAGCCATGTAGTGGATTTAAAGAATCCATTTATTGTAGTTTATGGTGATGTTTTCAGTAATGTAAATCTTGACGATGTTATTAAGTTCCACTTATCCCATGGAAATATAGCAACTATGGTACTTACAAAGGTCAGTGATGCTTCTAGATTTGGACTTGTAGAGCTTAAGAACGATCTAGTAACAAAGATAATAGAAAAACCTAGTAAGAGAATCTCAGGACTAGTTAATGCTGGTATTTATGTCTTTGAACCTGAAGTACTTAAGCTAATACCTGAAGGTAGATCAAAATTATCAATACATGTACTTCCTAAATTAATAGAGATGAAGCAGTTAGCAGGATATATTCATAAGGGCCTTTGGAGTGATATTGAAGAGCTCCAAGATTATTTCAGAATAAATATAGAGCTCTTGAGAAAAGTATGTAAAGATACTTGTATTGAAAGTAATGTAGATATCGGTGAAAGTGTTGAGCTAATACCCCCAATCTATATAGGTTCTAGCACAGCATTAGGTTCAAATACTGTTATTGGACCTAATGTAATTATTGGATCTAATACTAAGTTAGGCCGTGGTGTAAGAATACAGAATAGCATATTAATGAATGGAGTTAGCATAGGCGACTACTCATATATATCTAAATCAATACTTAGCAATAATTGCTATATTGGAAAATGGGTAAGAATTGATGATTGGGTCATTGTAGGTGATGGAGTTACTATACATGATGAGGCTTATATAGCACCACATACAGCTATATTACCATTCAAAGAAATTTCGATTTCTATTAGAAGAGAAGGAGAAGTAATACTATAATCACTTGATACCATAGCCTCTGATTAGGTGGATATAGCTCTATAAGTCTGGAAGCATTTGTTTAATTCAAAACTTAGTGGATGTGTGGTGCTAAGAGTGATTATCGGTGAAGGTAGTGCTAGGACGCTACTAGCTATAGGTAAATTGCAGGAAAGGAAAGGATATGCATCAATGATAGATTTAACTTCAGCCACCCTACTTTCAATCTCCAGCATAGAGAAGATTTTGAGTAGATTAGAAAGGAATAAGCTTATTCGTAGAGAAAGCATTGGCAAAGATATAAGAGTTACTCTTACAGAAAAAGGTTGGAATATATATAAATTAATTATTCAAAATATTGGTGATGCGTATTCAGTTGATGAAATTATAGAGCTATTTGACTCTAAAATAATGAGCATTAATACGCTAAGAATTGATGTGGGGCCTATAACTATTCGCGTCAATCCTCAAATTAATCAATTGAAACTTAGGAACTTATTTAATGTTATGGACTTACAGTACTTCGGTAAAGAACTCTTAGCTTCAATACTTACATTGCAGACAGATCTAGATCTTGCATTGTCGGGAGGTATTATATCGGAGGGGGAGTATAACTCATTATCTAATAAATTCTTCAATGATGTACTAGCACTTGCTAAATCTATTAACTTAGCTATGATTCCCGTAATTTATATGAGACCTAGAAACATTGCTTGGTTAACATCTAAATTAACAACAATGTATACATGGGTAGCTACAATTGGAAAAGTTCATAGGAAAAGAACAAGAATTTTATTAAATGTAGCTCTTGAAGCTAAACGCTTTGGGTTCTTGGAATTCAAAGATTTAGGAATTAAAACTGTGATTAATCCACGAAGTAATCTCAATAGCTTAATTGAGGTTGCAGCTAATGCTGCTTCTAAATCCATTATAAGAAGCAGTAATAAGTACCAATGGTTTGCAGCATTTATATACCACGAACTATCACTAAATGCACCTTTAAGATATGATGAATTATTTACACCTCCTTCAAGATCTTTACTGAGAATTATTAAGGAGATTATGGATCAAGACTATACGTCTCTTATAGAATCTTTAGTCTTTAGTGGAAGAGTATCATTGACAAGAATGGGTAAGGACATTAAAGTAGGAAGAGCAATAATTCGTGGATTGATTAATCTCTATAGAATTAGGGGCGAGAATTTCCTTATACCATTATCTCTTGGTAGAGTCTTACTGTGGAAGGATATTAACTATGAAGATCCTCATCAAGTAGCTAAAGTATTCATTAAAAGGCTTGAAGATGTAATAGGGGATAGAGGTGTTTATAGAATGATTCTAAAAACATCCATGGCTTTAGGCATAGCTACAATTAATGAGATATATAATCATATCAAGAAGACTGAAAATATGTTGATAGATAGAGATAGAATTAGACAGTACATAAAATTACTCGCATGTCAAGGGGCTCTACTCTTAACAGGACGAGAACTGGAAATTGTAGTACCTATTTGGTTATCAAACCCACTCACCCCTCAATCGAAGAGCTCGTTATATAAACCAGTCCTAGATCTACTATGGCATGATTTTAGGAAATTAGATTCACTACATATAGAAGCACTAAGAAAATTGTCTATGAGGGGAGTTCTTGAAATACCTAAAATAACTAAGAAACCTAAAGAGGGTATTAAATTAGCTATGTTCTTCTCATTACTATCACCTGATATAGTTGAGATAGATAAGGAAAGAGGCATTATCAAGGCAAAAACTACCTATGCTAAGGAATTTCTGAAAATATTAGCTGCTCAGAGAATTTCTATGGAGTATATTAAGTACATAGATATTCGCAAAGGTAGAAACCCAGATTTAATAATTAATCTATTGGAATTAGAGGCTAAGATCTAGCTTGTGCCATAGTTCCTTATCATAAATGCTAGTTCTTGAGACCTTTGAATTCTCAAATGCTACACCTTCTATTTCTAGTAGCTTTCTCTTAAACTGTGGATTTCTAGGGGTATATCCTCCTAAATTTCTATTCTTCATAATTACTCTATGACAAGGTACTATAATAGGCATTGGATTCTGTACTAATGCCCTGGCAACAGTACGAGGTGATATTCCCAATACCTTAGCTATTGCACTATAACTTACTACCTTCCCTATGGGAACTAACTGCACTAGCATGTATATAGCTTCTTTAATATCGTTCCAGCTAGTTTCTTTCACTTTACCCTTTTTCAGAATTAACAATTCATAACCCATATTAAATATACATAGTGTACTAAGAAGTTTTAAGTAGTAGTGAGGACTTAGCGAAGCGAGTAGGTGTAAGAGTGGAGTGGAAGATAGAGCATAAACCATCCTATTCCTTATTAAAGGTATTTCTAGAACCTAGAGAATCGGTAACGGCTGAAGCTGGAGCAATGGTTATGATGAA
>QMXA01000184.1 GCA_003661905.1 Thermoprotei archaeon
ATACCCATTCTTCTCAGTTGTCTTAACTGTTTTGCGAGGTCTCTCCCTCCTATGGGAAACACAGTAAAACCCCATTTAGGGCTTATAAACTAGGAGATTTAAGTTAATGCGTTAGAAGTGGTGATACTCTATGAAATTAAGAATGACTATATTAGGATTAGGAAAGGAAATAGGTAGAAGCGCTGTGCTAATTGAAGGTAACAATAACACGTTTCTCCTCGATTATGGCGTAGCTCTCGGCGAAAAGGATGAACCTGAACTACCACTAAGTATTGCACCTTCAAAGTTAACAGCATTGATAATAACCCATGCACATCTAGACCACGTAGGTGCAGCACCCCTACTCTATATCTCAGGAAAAGTACCTGCTATAATGACTCCATTAACTAGGGATATTTCAGAGATAATGATTGAAGATATGCTTAAAATATCTGGATATTACTTACCTTTTGAGCATTTGGAACTAAAGAACATGCTAGAAAATACAAAGCCTCTCGGATACTACAAGGAATTGGAAATGGGAAGTGCTAGGATTCAGCTTATTTGCTCAGGTCATATACCTGGCAGTGCTATGGTAAAGATTATAATGGGGGAGAGGAGCATTCTATACACAGGCGATGTTAATACTATTGATACTCGATTAGTAAGCTCTGCTGATTTGTCTAATTTAGAAGCAGATACTTTAATTATTGAAGGAACTTATGGTGATGTAGATCATCCTGAGAGATCTTCAATTGAGAAGAAGTTCATAGATACAATTATCGAGATACTAGAGAATGGAGGAACAATCCTCATACCAGCTTTTAGTCTTGGAAGATCACAAGAGGTATTGGCATTACTAGCGGAGAAATTACCGTACATTACTGTGTATTATGACGGTATGGTTAGAAGAATAACAGAGATTATGTTGAGCTATAAGGATTACTTAAATAAACCTAATCTATTAGAGAAGGCTGTTAAGCTCTTCGAACCTGTACGTGGCTGGGATATGAGAAAGAAGATATGGCGAGAACCTTGTGTTATTGTAGCACCTGCTGGTATGCTTAAAGGAGGACCATCATTGTATTACATAAAAAGACTTTGGAGTAATAGAAATAACGCTATAATCCTAGTTAGCTTTCAAGCTCCTGGAACTCCTGGTAGGATGCTAATTGAAGAAGGAACATTTATGGAGAAAGGTCCCAGAATTACTGCTCGACTTGAGTGGTTTGATTTCTCAAGCCATGCAGGTTTTTCAGGTCTTCTCAAAATAGTGAAATGTGTTAGGAATTTAGAGAAGGTTATCATTGTCCATTCCGAAGAGCCATCAGCTAAGTACTTGGCTAATAGAATAAGGGAGGAGCTAGGAGTTGATACATATATACCCGAGAATGGACAGGTTGTAGAGATTTAGACTTCCTTAATTGCTTTACACGGTAGTTTCTTTAGAAAGTCATCTAACTTTGATAACTCAATTATGTATGTGTATAGATAACGTTTTGTTCGTGCTTTAATTTTAGCTATGCCTCTTTTCTCAAGTCTCTTCACACGACACTCTATAGCTCTCTTGGCTATTTCTATGAATTTCTCTTCATTATCTATAAATATAGGCATTAGATCACCCCTTACCACTGAATAAGCAGGGGTTATAAGATATTTAGTCAGTGGGTAACCGCATACCTCATTACTCGGTTCCCCGAAAAATTCATCATTCAATAATTTAGAGCGAAATAGTGCTTAAAATCCTTTAGCATCTTAGTTTTCGGGGGATGTCATTTGTATGAGATGTACAATAAGTGGGGAGATATAGTTAAGGAAACTTTGAAACAGGAAGTAATTAATGCTAGATCCTTATCTCATTATCGGGATATAGCTATAGTAGGTATGGGCGGTTCTGGAATAATTGGTGATTATTTACAAGTACTAGCTTATGGAAGTCCTCGTAGAATATTTGTGATAAAGGACATATCATTACCCCAATGGATTAATAAATCAGTTCTTGTTATTGCCATAAGTTATTCTGGAAATACTATTGAAACTCTAAGTGCGTTTTATCAAGCAATTGATAGAGGATGTGAAGTAGCTGTTGTAGCTTCAGGTGGTAAGCTTCTTGAAATGGCAACTAAGTATGGAGTGATGCACATCACAATATCAAAGGGTTTAGTTCCTAGAGCCGCCTTTCCTGCACTCCTTTATGGCGCATTAAAGATTCTATGGAGTGGAGGTATAACTGATATAATTACTGAAGAAGATGCAAAGAAAGCTTTAACAGTATTAAATAGTGCACCAGCTATGAATAGGTCTCAACAAATAGCTGAGTTTATTGAAGATTATGTACCAGTAATTATTGCTGATACTAGATATGCGCCTCTTGCGTTGAGATTTAAGAATGAAATAAATGAAAATGCTAAGATGCCTGTGAAAGTCGAGGTTCTTCCAGAATGGGCACATAATGATATCGTTGGCTGGGAACTAGGTTCTGAAAAGTTTAGGTTCTTATTAATCAATCCTAATGATAATTCCCTTTATCAAAAATTTATAGAGTTTGCTGAAAGTTACTTCAAGAGCTTAGGATTTAGTGTTTATAAACTTGGTTTAGAAGGTTCTACTCTTTTCGAAAAGCTTATGCATGGCACTATCATAGCTGGT
This sequence comes from Thermoprotei archaeon, assembly GCA_003661905.1. Classification (GTDB taxonomy): domain Archaea; phylum Thermoproteota; class Thermoprotei_A; order Sulfolobales; family Ignisphaeraceae; genus B12-G17. The sequence goes on from QMXA01000184.1 coordinate 2,629, forward strand.
TTTACGAGCTTATTATTGGCTGAGAGAAGAGGTGTTAATCCTCTTATAACTGAGTCCATTACTATGTATAAAGAGTTTATTAAGAAAATTTTTAAGAATTAAGCTTTTCAGCTTCTATACATATAGTTGTAGAGGATGATGAGTGGTGACGGCTTAGATTAGTGATATATAACCTCCTCACTGACAATACTTACATAGTATATGGCACTTCTCTCTTCTCAATAGGTCCTCGTCGTTCTTTGGCTTTTACTAACCATTCTGCATACATTTTTCTAATATTCTCTTCTACTTCATCGGCATTCTTATCTAAATCCTTAGTATCTACTTTTATCCCTAGGATTTTTGCTATGAATTCTATAACTGTTTTTGCTGCTCTATAATCTGTTAGTCCCATATCCACTATTGCTCTCCAGGTCTCTCCTAATATGCATGCTGATTCTATTCCATAGAGTTGCGCCCATCCCACAATGATTCCATTTAGTCCTGAGATAACTCCATCATTTATGGGTATTGCTCCATGCTTAAGTAATTTATTCACTAATTCTTCATTCCCTGCTGCTATGTATATTTTTCTAGCTTTTGACTCTGTCACCATATCTCCTACGAAAGCTGCTGCCGCAAATAATGTCTTTACACCTTTCTCTGCTAGATTTTTGGCTATTATCTCTGCTAACTCATGTTGTTCCCAATGATTTGTTGGTTGTGTAGCTGATGTGATTACTAGCAATTTTTTATCATTAATTTTCACATGGTACATATCGAGTGTTATGAGAGATCCAATACCTCGAGTAACAAGTAGTTGAGAAGGAAATCCATAGCCAATGACTCTTCCCATTAATTCGGATTTGAAGTTTCTGATAAAATACTCAGCAGTGAATTTACCAACTAAACCCATACCAGGAAAGCCAACAATAGCTACAGAATTA
>QMXA01000185.1 GCA_003661905.1 Thermoprotei archaeon
TTACAGAACTCGTAGGACCATTACTGGGTGCTAGATTACTAAGTCTAGCAGGTAGCTTAGAGGAACTCGCAAAACTTCCTGCAAGTACTGTACAGGTATTGGGTGCTGAAAAAGCACTATTTAGAGCTCTTAGAACAGGCGGTAAACCTCCAAAGCATGGTGTAATCTTCCAGTTTCCAGAAATTCATAGATCTCCCAGATGGCAACGTGGAAAAATTGCTAGAGCTCTAGCTACAAAACTCGCAATAGCTGCTCGTGTCGATTTCTTCACAGGAAGATTCATAGGTGATGAACTTAAGAAATCATTAACGCAGAGAATTGAGGAGATAAAGAAGCTCTATCCAAGGCCTCCAAAGAGAGAGGTACCGCCTAGAAGAGTTAGGAGAAGAAGGAGGAGGTAGAGATAAGCTCTCACTACGAAGTATTAAGGGGGTGAAGTCAATGTCTGAAGTAGTTAAGCTCTATGAACACCCTAAATATAAGAAAGTCTATGTTGTAGAGCTTGATGATGGAAGTGCAAAGCTAGCAACTATAAACTTAGCTCCAGGTAAGAGAGTCTATGGTGAGAGACTATTTAAGTGGCAAGGTGTTGAATATAGGGAATGGAATCCTTATAGAAGTAAATTAGCGGCAGCTCTTATCAAAGGAATAAGTGAATTACCATTACAAGAGAGCCATAGAGTTTTATATCTAGGAGCTGCAACGGGCACTACAGCAAGTCATGTCTCTGATATCGTAGGGTCTAAAGGAGCCGTTTATGGTGTTGAATTCGCACCAAGAGTAATGAGAGAATTTGTTGTAGTTGCTGAAGATAGACCAAACATCGTACCAATACTTGCAGATGCTAGAATGCCTCACAAATATAGATTCATAGTCAACGTAGTTGATGGAATATATGCTGACGTTGCGCAACCAGAACAAGCAGGTTTAGTAGCTGATAATGCTCAATTATTCCTAAGAGATGGTGGGTGGCTCCTCTTAGCCATAAAAGCTAGAAGTATTGATGTCACAGCAGAGCCAAGTGAAATCTATAAAAGAGAAATGGAGACTCTGAAGAATAGAGGATTCGAAATCGTAGACGTTGTACATTTAGAGCCTTTCGATCGTGATCATGCAATGGTATATGCTAGGTATAAACGTAAGTAAATCGTTTTTACTCCTTTCTGATACATATCCAGCATTTGCTCTATTACAGCAAAAAGTTAGTAAGGCAGTCTGCTATATTAAAGTGGATAAGGATGTCGCATAGCAAAGGTATGCAGACAATAGAAAAGATGGTAGAAAAAGTTCTAGAACTAGCCAAAGAAGCTTCATGGCAGGCCGAGATCGTAGAATATCCCAGATCGAGGAGTCCAAAATCTATAGATATAGCACTACATAGTAAGGCATTTATCAAGATCGTAGATTCAGTTCTCAAATTATCAACAAATGAGGTCCAAGATCTCAAAAAAGCATCATATACTCTTAATATATCACCTGTAATTGTTGCTGAGAGAATAGGAAGACATAGACTCGAGGAAGGGGTTGTTTATGATAAAAGTGGAATTCCTATAGTATCGATAACTACGTTAGCCATGTTCGCTAAAGGAGATAAGGTCTTTATATATAGTAAGAAAGGAAGTTACTATGTTAAGATAAATGCCCAAATGCTAAGAGCCTTAAGAGAACGTCTAGGCATGAGCCTCGGGGAATTAGCATATAGAATAGGTGTTTCGAGAAAGGCTGTATACGAATATGAGAGAGGGACTATGGATGTGACTATAGAAACTGCTGAAAGAATATATGAGGTTCTGGGTCATGACACTGTTTTCGATTCAGTTGATATTTTCTCAATAAGGCCTAAGTTAAAAGAGGAAGAAGAACCTTCATCCCATAGTGCTGTAGAGAATAAGCTAGTGAGAGTGCTTCGTAAATTAGGGTTGTTAACATATCACCTTAGGCACACAGCTGCAGATATCGTTGCATCTAAGGAAGATAGTAAATACGTCATAGTTCTCGCCGAAGAACATCAGGATAAGGAATCTTATCTAAAGGTGCGAGAGAGCATCAAGCTCAGTAAAGCTTCACAAAGTAAACTCATAGTCCTTACTGAGCGTGTAAGCAATCTAGAGGAGATGGTTGATAGTTATAGAGTCCATGAACCTTCAGATGTTATTATTGAAAAACCATGCAATTTGCATAAAGTAGTAGATGAGATTCGTATGTATCTAAGAAGGTAGCAATAAAATGGTTAAAATAGTAATAACTGGCCGTCCAGGATCGGGTAAAACTACAGTTTTCATGAAAGTTATCGAGGAGTTAAGAAGGAAAAATATTAGTATTGCTGGTTTTTTCTGTCCAGAAGTACGTGAGCGTGGAGTAAGAATCGGGTTCAAAATCATTGATATTGCATCAGGTGAAGAAGATTGGCTAGCATTAGAAATTTCGAGAGCTATGAAGTTAGGGTATGAACTAGGACCTAGAATAGGCAAGTACTCAGTTATACCATCATCAGCTCTTAGAATAGGTCTAAAAGCTCTAGATAAAGCTAGGGTTGCCGATGTGGTTGCAATAGATGAACTAGGACCTATGGAGCTTAAAATACCTAAACTAAGGAAAGCTATAATCGAGACCATAAGAGTTGCTAGGAATGCCTTATTAGTTGTGCATTGGCGCTTAAGTGATTTAGAGATAATGAGTGTTCTTAAAGAGGCTAAGAGATATATTGTCACACCCTATAATAGAAATCAAATTCCAAAAGAGATATTGAATGAATTTCTAAAGTCGAAGAGGTAAGCACTGAAAATTAGGGACTTTTATGATTGATAAAAGTAAATTAATCGAAGTAAAGGAAGGTCTAGCAAAGCTTCTTGTACCAAATCCCAAGTTTTACCTGAGACCGAATGGTATATATGAACCAGCATGGGCTCCTGTGTTCTACAATCCTCAAATGGCGTTTAATAGAGATGTAGCAATATTATTTCTTAAATCTGTTAAGCCTCATTTAGAAAGGTTTAACGTATATGAACCACTCGCAGGAACAGGTGTAAGGGGTATTAGAATAGCTCTGGAAGTTGGAGGTGTTGAAGAGCTTGTAATGAATGATATAAATATCAATGCCTATGAACTTATGAAAATTAATGTAGAATTAAATAATTTAAGTCATATAACCAGGTTAGAAAACAAAGATGCTAATACATTGATGTTTGAAGATTTCATTAAGGAGTTAAGAGCATCATACATTGATATAGATCCCTTTGGAAGTCCTGCTAATTATGTCCAGAGCTCCCTGTCATTAGTAAGAAGAGCTGGATACGTAGCTTACACAGCTACAGATCTTGCCCCGCTAACCGGGAAATACTCCCTTAAAGCATTAAGAAGATACCAAGTACATATCATAAGAACAGACTTTGAGAAGGAATTAGCTGTACGTAGTCTCATAAGCTATATAGTCAGGCGAGGAGCTGAACTCGACCTAGCACCGCAGCCTATACTCGCTTACTATGCTGATCACTATGTAAGGACTTATTTCATGGTAGAAAAAGGAGCTTCAAA
>QMXA01000186.1 GCA_003661905.1 Thermoprotei archaeon
AATATGATCTTAGTCTATGGATTTTTGAGAAAATATCTAGTGAAGTGAATGGTATAAGTAGTATAAGGATTCTAGCGGTCTTCCGGAGAGAACACAGATGTTAGTGAAGAAGTTCAAAGGTAAATACTTCATAGCAGTAGCTAAAGATACATTAGCACTCCAAGCTTTTCTTTTTGGTGCAGATGCCTATATATGTGAATTATCAAATGCATTTCCTGAAATAATTGTTGGAATACATAGTGCAGTTATGAGTAAGAAGACAGATTTAGTAACTAAACTTCAACACTACTAACATTACTTAGAGAAGTAGCTAGAGGTTTCGGTGTTGAAAGCCCTTCTGTAGTTAAGGAGATACTGAGATTAAGAGGAATAGATGTGGGATATTATGTACCACTAAGCTTCTTAATTGCTTCATCAGAGTCTTCCTTAATAGCACTAATTACATGGCTTGCTCCAACCTCTTTTGTTTTCTTCAATTTGAACTCAAACCTTCCTACCTACAACTATGCATCTCTCTGCCTTAGCTACTTGTATTGCGTTAAATCCAGAGCTTCAATACCCCATAACTACTACACTGCCATCTTTTGCACCTGCTACTCCAAGTTCTTCGAATGGTGTATCAATTGTGTCTGTAGCTGTAGGAGCATACTCCCATGGAGTATTAGGAGGTATTTGATTACGTGACTTGCTTTAGCTAGTACATACTCCGCATATCCTCCATAGATGTGTCTTCCTGTTTCAACGAAGTTTTTCGCATAGCTTTTCATCACCTCTTATATAGTAGCGGCATTTACCACATGTATACCAAAGTCATGAAAGAACTACCCTATCACCAATTCTCAAATCCTTAACTCCCGAACCTACAGCATATACTTCACCAGCTACCTCATGACCTAAAATAACAGGCATTAATGGTGATGGGAAATCGCCATCTATTGTTGCTAAGTCTATGCAACACACCTATTGATTTTACCTTGAGCAATACTTCATCATATTTAGGATCAGGGAATTTTACTCCTTCAATTGATAGGGGTTTCTTCAGTTCCTTGAAAATAGCTCCTTTATCCTTAATCAGCATAGAAATACACCCATTCGTTATCTTATTATTAAAATTTAAACCTTATATAGTACTATTTCGAAGGAATCTTTAATTTGATTCATATAATACGTATATCCCGGTGTTAGTATTGAAGATCGTAGACTCTCATATGCATTTAGGTCCTTGCAATATATTTGTACTAAATATAACTAAAGATCAATTGACAAACTACATTCAGAAATATGGTATAACTGCAACTATAGTTCAGCCATTCCCTGGAGCTCCTGACCCTATTAAAATCCATAATGAAATATATGAATTATCCAAGGAACTTAGTGGAAAGATATATGGTATGGCCTGTGTTAATCCACATATAGGTAGAGAGAAAGTATCTAAGGAGTTAGAAAGAGTCTTAAGAGAATTCAAATTTGTAGCTATAAAAATACATACAGCAGGACACGCAATTTCACCTGCAAACCCCAATGCTGATGTGATCTTTGAGTATGCTGCAAAGTATAGAGTACCTGTAATGATCCATACAGGTCCAGGACCTTTCTCAGATCCCATGAACGTTGCTCCAAGAGCTGAGGAGTACACAGATGTAAAGATAATTCTAGCTCATGCAGGTTTCGGAATATATACTTCAGGAGTACTATGGCTTGCTAAGAAGTATGATAATGTATATCTTGAACATTCATGGGTTCCAATATATGACCTTAGACTATTCATAGATCAAGTACCAAATAAAGTACTATTTGGTACAGACCTGATAGAGAATGTACCAGTAGAGTTCGCAAAGATAGAGGGACTTAGACTATCTACAGATGTGAAGGAGTCTGTACTATATAGGAATGCTAAAGAGGTATTCAGACTTCCAATATGAGTTAGTAATTATATCTCAATAAATAGTTTTTCAATACCTCCTAACACCATTAAAATATTGTTAATGATGGAATTAGTTAAAACTTGTTCATTTTACTACTTATAAAGTGGTTTAGGGAATAATATAGTAGTGAATTCTAAGTGAGTAAGGTTAACAAATCTCGCCACTATTTCTTGATAACACTAGGAACAGGCATTGCAGTATCTGTAGGTTATGCAGCTGGGTACCTAACGAAACACGCTGAAGTTATTGAAAACCATAACAAGAGCATTGATTGCAACGACTAAGTCAGTAACTCCAACACTAACTACACCAACAACCCCAGCTGTAGGGCTAAGTGTAGCTCAAAGAGCTGTTACAGGTGTTAAGGATACAATAAAGAAAGGAGTAATTACACCTGGAACAACTATTAAAATACCACATGTAGCTGGTTCGAGAGCTAACCTTGAGAAAGCAATAGAGCTCTGGAAGAAATATGTTCACGAAGTAAATGAGGAGCTCATAACCCTTGGACAAGAGTCTGACGTATATACCAAGGCAATGCAAGAAGCAGTAACAAAAACAGTGCATTTGATACTGTTACAATCTTCAGCACCTGGTTCGATGACTTAGTTGAAGCCAGCCTTGCAAAGCCATTAGATAAGTACTATGCAAAGTACGACCCAGGATATATAGGGTCTTATGCACCTATAGAACTTCTTAGAGATTATGTAGTTCTATTATATAGTTTTATTTGATTATTATACCAAGTTAGGAGATATTCGATTAAGGTTAATAACCTATACTAATAGGAAAGAATATGGTTAAAATAGATATTCCATGGAACGAGAGATATGTATTAAGTCTTAGAAAAGCATTAACATCCTATCTCATCAATAAAAGAAATAGAATCTATAGATACCTTTGGACTCTCATCCCCCCAGTCAATGATGCTGTAAAGATCATTAGGAGATGGAATGTGCTTAGTCCATTGGTTCAGGAGGTTATTAAGGAATACTCATCTTCTGATATAAAATATCTTCTTAATGAAGGAATTGTAGATAAAATTGACGAGATAAAACTTCATCCAGCAGTACCTAATCCATTTAAAATAATAGGTATTGGGCAAAGCTATGGGGGGTATAGAACTATGACTATGCTTAAGTATCCTAAATCTAAAGTCCATTGTTCTTCTTCAAACCTATAAATATATTAACTGGACTAATAAATGCATAAGTAATTCCTAGAGGTAGAAAATGGACCAGCACGTCATCTAACTGTTTGTTCTATGGGTTTGAAATGGCTGTAATTATTGGTAAAAAGCACGCTTTATTGGGAGAAATGAAGCTTCTAACTATGTATTTGGTGTAACGATATTTAGTAATATTACAGCACATGATATAGAAATGATGAAACTAGGATTTGTTCTTTATCAACAAAGAGCTAAGGCCTTTGGCAACTTTCTACTGATAGGTCCATGGATTATAACTATGGATGAAATTGAAGAGAATAGAATAGATATACATAAATTAAGAATACTAAGAAGAAACAATGTAGTAGAGAGTGAATCAAACACCAAGAGCATGACCTATAAAACGTGGAAAATGCTAGAGTTCCTAAGTGAAAT
>QMXA01000187.1 GCA_003661905.1 Thermoprotei archaeon
GCTAAAGAGCACAACTTTACTTGATTTAGGCTCTATGGTTATTGGTAATGTCTCATTTACTGGTGATACTTTAGGCAATGCTCCAGAGGGTGTTATTACGTATGAGTCTATAATGCTAATTGGATTATCTCCATTATTTCTAATATTAACTAATATGTATGTAGTACCAGTATCAACATTAAACCATTTCTTCTCAATATTAGCACTCACAGATGATACTTGTGGTAGTACACCTGCCTGTTGTGTAAGCCAGCTTTGAACTATGAATGCTACAGGTATTGCTATAGCTAGTAGCACCATTATGATTACTAATTCACTTAGTCCTTTTTTCATGCATTTAGATCTAGCCACCTTTCACCTCCCATTAATAGTAGGGGTTTAAAAGGGGTTAGATCATCAGAATTTTTGATTCCTCGAAATCTCTTACAAATCATTGTGGAGGTGGGACGTAATAAGGTATTTTTCCATTTAGAAAATCACGAATTACTGTTCTAGCAGCTTCATCTATATTAGGTTCATGTGTAGTTTTGTAGAACCAACCCCTCTTAACAGCTATGAATTCTAATAATTTGAGTGGGTCTTTCTCATCAACTCCATAAGCTTGGAGAAAAGCTGAAGGAACATACTTTTGAATCCTCTTCATGAGCTTTATTGCGATGTTAACAGGTTCATTAATACTCTCAACAGGTTTACCACGAATTATAGCTTCTAATTCACCGCCCTCTATTGGAATTACTCCCGGAGTATCTATCATATATATTCTATTATCAATCTTGTACAATTGTACATTCTTTGTATATCCAGGAGTACCAGGATAAGGACTAGTTTGTGCTGAGTGTTTTCCTTTAAGAATATTTATAATCGATGATTTACCAACTTTAGGAAAGCCTATAACAGCTACAATTACGGGTGTAGTAATAGCTATTCTCAATATTTCTCTCCTAAGAATTCTTGTTCCATACCTTTGCTTAGTTGATATGTAAATAGCTTTTAGCCCGTTTCTTTCATAGAATTTCTTCCATCCTTCGGCATATGTTTTAGGTATGAGATCACATTTATTAAGTACTAATATGAAGTCCTTACCCTCTGATCTAATTATTGATTCAGCTCTTAAACTCCTAGTAGTTTCAGGATCCCTAGAGTCGAGTACCTCTAATATGATGTCAGCTCTCCTTATTACTTCTCTTAATTGTTTCCATGTTGCTAGTTTCATTATTATTCACTAAGTAGTAATCTACATAAGAAAGCTTATGTAGGTTATTGATAACTAAGCTTTAATGTTCTAGGGTATGATTTCTGTTCCTACTTTCTTACCAATGATAACCTTCTCTATGCTCTTTGGCTTAAATGCTGAGAGAACAATAGTTCTTATCTTAGATCTACCAATGATAATCATTGCCAAGGGATCTATCAACTCATAGGTTCCTGCCTCTATTCTTTGGCTTAGTACTTTGCGTAATTCGTCTAGGGTGATTTTATCTATTTTCTTTGCATCTGGGTACTTCTTAGGATCTTTATCATAAATACCATCAACATCAGTAGCGTAAATGAGTAAATTCGCCTTAATAATCTCAGCTACTAATGCAGCAACAGCTGCTGTAGATTGACCTGGTTGAAGACCTCCTAGAACTACAATTTTTCCTGAGCTCCATGCCTCTAGAAATTCACTAATATTTCTTGGAACTTCGTTATAGGCATAGTCATCGAGCATTGCTATCAGCATTTTTGCATTAATTCTCGTTATATCTATTGCAAGAATATCACACCAAGCTTCAGAGAGTTTAAGATCTCGTGCCATCTTTATATATGACCTTGCTATAGGTCCTCCACCAACGACTATAGCAAGTCTATGTTCCTTGGAAATACTAGTGATTAGAGATGTTAGTGATTGTAAAAGTTCAGAGTGTTTATGCTCAAATATTTTCCCAGTAAGTTTTAGTACGATTTTCAAGCTCTATCTACACCACGAAGAGATTTCTCTGTAAGAATTAAAGTCAGTTTGCTATTTAAGTTTGAGAATTCTTGGAATTCAATAACTTAGATTGCGAGATTAATTAAGGAATTTAGTAGGTAATACCTACTAGAAATTGTTTCATGAATCTCTGTTCCCAGGCTCTAGTAGAGACTATATCTTAGTATGGCAATTAAGCCTTCTAACATTTTCAATTTCTAACCTGCTGGTGTTTCGCTATTGACAATTCTTACCTTTCCTCCTTTAGAATCTGTATCTGTCATTATCTTTTCAATTCTTGATCTAATCTCTGGTTTCTCTCTTAGGAATGTATCTAGGACTAACAGTGTTTCAATAGCCCCTGCTTTAGCTGCTACTTCTACACTACTAATCCATATTCATCAGGTCCTTTAATTATTATTCCATGTATTCTTAATCTATCTGTGAATGGTTGGAATTCTAATTTCTTAACTCTAATAGCTAATTTCATTGGTACTCTACGTTTCTTCTGACCTAATCTAACATCTCTTGTTGTTAGAGCAGATGCGCCAGGTGCTATTACCATGCTTAGAACCCATAAATCATCATCATACTCTACTCTTACTTTCACATAGCCATGACGTTCATTTATTTCTAGGATCTTCAACTACACACCTGCTATAACTCATGAGGAATAGAGTCTATAACCACTGATGCAGATAGTAAAGAGGCGGTGCGCGGGTAGGGCCGAGGGGCTCGCCCTCCCTCATACCCGAAACGGGCGTCATGCGGGGGCCAGTAACCTACTCATGGAGTGTGGAGCTCTGCACTAGCTCCCAAGCCCACGATGAACTCCGCCCCGTGGGGCTGGCGGTGGCGGGGGTCTCTCCGGAAGGAGAGATCTACCGCCTTAGCGAGGGGAACCAGGCCAGGCCCGGAAGGGAGCAACCTAACCCTCGACGCCAGCGTTCACGGGTCACCGGATGGAGGTTTGGGCTTGGGGCTAGCTAGTGCAGAGCTCCACACTCTATGAGTAGGAGCCGCGCACCGCCAAAACTCTAGAAGGTAAAACTAAAACCCCCACACACTTCAGTATCTATAGAGCCGGGGTCGCCTAGCCTGGTAGGGCGCCGGCCTGCTAAGCCGGTGGGGTATGCACCCCGCGCGGGTTCAAATCCCGCCCCCGGCGCTAACCTCTTTACCTTTGACAATTCTAGGTATTTCTAATCATGTATTAATGATATGAGTAATCTCTGTTAGGCAATAAGTAGGTTATTTATATGATACGAAAACAACTCAGTGTAACTCTATGTTGCGAACTTGCAATTACTCACATCATTCCTTTTCACGCATTTTAAGTATTAATTCCTCTAGTATTTGGTAGGCCTTTAATGCTTCATATCTATTGAGTATGAGTATTGTGTCTTCGTAACATGATATTATTTGTGTCATGTTTATTCCTTGTGATGATAGTATTGATGTTATGTATGCTATGACTCCTGGTGTTTCTATTATTTCATGTGGGCTTATGAGAATTATTGCTGTTTGATGATCTATTATATCTACTATAGCATCCCTACCTATTACAGAC
>QMXA01000188.1 GCA_003661905.1 Thermoprotei archaeon
TAGTTGATTTGTTAAGAGCTTCTTAATCATCCTTTACTTAATAACAATTATTAGAAGTGCTGCAATGGCTATTAGTGTTGCTGATAGGAAGTGTCTCCATGTTATACTCTCTTTAGTTATTGTTCTGGCTGCAAGTTGTGTTATTACAGGGCTTCCAGCTGTTAGTATTGTTGCTCCATGAACTCCTACATAGTTTAGAGCTATTAGGAATAGTATAAATGCTAATATAAAGCCATTAATACCTGATAAAGCTACTAGTGTATGTACCTTAACATTCTTCGATAATAGAGAATTCTCCCTATTCCTAAACAACTTACTCATTATAGTAACTGGTAATCCAAATACTAATAGAAGCATTACTGTACGTGTTATTGAGAAGCTTAATGGATCTACTGAAGTCTGAATAATTTTATTAATTATAGTAGCTAAGGCCCAACCTAAACAAGCTACTAAAGCACCTAATACTCCCAGAGCTCTTCTCCCACTAAGATAATCCCCACTAAGAACAAGTATTAGAGCTGTCATAGAGCTTAATGTAGCTAATAATCTACCAATAGTATAAGGTTCACTCAGAATTATTACAGCTAGTAACTGAGCTACTATCACATATTGGTAACTAAGTAAAGTACCTAAACCACTTCCCAATTCCCTAATAGCTATTGTTAAACCAATATCACCAACTATAGGTCCTAGAACTGCTGATAAAGTTATTAATGGTAAAAGCTCTATGGGAGCAAAGGAGCTTAAGGAAATAGCTAGAGAAATTGCAATAATACCTGACCAGAACTGCCTCAATGCAGTAATTATTATGGGGTTAGATTCTACCTTAGTAATTACCTTAATGATTAATGGATTAAATCCCCAAAGTAACGCTGAGAAAACACCGCTAATTACTCCTAGAACTACTTCACTCATCACAAGCTTCACCACATGGTCTAATCATAACGTTTAGAACTACTCAAAATAACCATTATTAAATTTTAACATTTATACAAATTCCCAATAACTAATGAGTAAATATAGCTTTTAATACTACCTTTACTCGATATATTGGGGTCTAAGATGCGTATTAAGATAAGAATAATAAGTAATGCAATAGGTTCTGTAGAAGCTGAGTTAACAGATGAATACAGCCCTAATACATTTAAAGAATTGATTAAGGCATTACCTATAGAGAGTATAGCGAGGAGATGGGGAGATGAAGTATATTTCGAAATTCCAGTCTACGTACCTGAAGAGAATGCTGTTGAAGTTGTGGAAAAAGGTACAATAGCTTACTGGCCTCCAGGTAATAGTCTATGCATATTTTGGGGTCCAACACCAGCTAGTAGAAAACCTTCTGAAATAAGACCTGCAAGCTCTGTAAATATCGTGGGTAAGGTATTAGGAGATCCAACAATATTTTCAGCTATTAAAAGTGGGGATAAAATAAGAGTTGAAAAGATCTAAATAATTATTTTTACTTAAATCCTGGAGATCTCACTTTAAGAACTTCCTTATTTACTAGTGTAGGTGGTACACGACCCTCATAGAATGCTATTAGGTTTTCGGCTACGAGTTCAGCCATCTTATGTCTAGTTTCATAAGTTGCGCTTCCTATATGTGGTACTAGAACTACGTTCTTGAACCTTGTTAATGGGTGATTTGGCGGTATTGGTTCTTGCTCAAATACATCTATACCTGCACCAGCAATCCATCCTTCTTCAAGAGCTTTAACAAGTGCATTGGTATCTATTACAGCGCCTCTAGAGGTATTTATGAGTAGTGCACCTTTCTTAACTTTCTTTAATCTCTCTTCATTGATCATGTGGTATGTCTCTTTAGTAAGTGGTACATGAATAGATATTATATCGCTCTCAGCTAGTACTTGGTCTAGATCCTTGTACTCAATACCTAGTTTCTCTTCAAGATCTTTCTTCCTGTATATATCGTAGTATATAACTCTCATATCAAATGCTTTTCTACCTATTTCAGCAACTCTACTCCCTATACGTCCAAGTCCTATAATTCCAAGAGTTTTCTTATATAGCTCTACACCAAGCATCATTTTAGGATGCCAACCAGTCTTTAACCTCCACCACTCCCCCCATCTAACAAAATGATCAGCCTCAACAATTCTCCTAGCAACTGCAAATATTAGAGCCCACGTAAGTTCAGCTGTTGCCTCTGTTAAGACTCCTGGTGTGTTCGTTACGTAGATACCTAGTTTTGTAGCACATTCAATATCTATATTATCGTATCCAACTGCGTATTGAGCAATAATTCTTAGTTTCTTAGCTCGTTGTAGTAAATTGCAATCAATTCTATCCGTTAGGAGTGTTGCTGCTGCATCTATATCCTTGAACTTCTCGAGCAGTACTTCGTATGGTGGTGGTTGGTACCTATCCCATACCTCAACTTCATAGTATTGCTCAAGACTCTCTATAACATCTGCAAATAATTCACGAGTTACAAAGAGCTTCGGCTTCAAGCACATCACCACTTCCTAATAGTACTTCATATAGAATTTAAATTTATACATCATTAGTACTTAAAGATGTTGCAAGGATATGAATAGTATGTCTATAGTTTTATTCTGTTTCTGAGCGTTAAAACTAGCAGATTTAAAATGTATATGTACACTCGTTAATGTGATGGATATAATACAAGGTGAGATCTTGGAGAAATACTTCAGCTTTAACATACTTAGCTATCCTTTAAAAGAAATTTTAGATTTGGTAAAAAGTGCTGAAGTTGAGAATAGAGTAACTAAGTTAGTCGCTAATGGTATATTTAAACCTATAGATGCATATTCATTGTATTCTAAAGTATCTTCATACTTCAAACTACCCATACCTAGACCTAGATTTGCAAAATACATTAGTCTAATACAAAACTTCATCAATAAATTCGTAAAGCTTCATGGGGATTTAGTTAGAGATCTAGATATTGATGTAGTTATTGATGATATGTATTCTCCAATGCTTTATTCACGTAGTAATCCATTAGAAATGGACTACGCCTATGTAGCTTGTTCAATGCTCGGTAATAGAGTAGTCATGAATGCATCATTATTGCTAGGTTTAGCTGAGAGAGGAATTGATGGTCATAAAACACTGAGTACTATAATAAAACATCTCAAAGGCATTAATATAACTACTTCAGAATTAGAGCTATCACATAAGATACTTAGAGGAATAGCTGTTGAATTCAACTTAAAGAAATCCATAGCTAATGAAAGAGCAAGAAAGAAAGCACTACCATCAAGTGAAATGCTGAAGCTAATTGAGGAAGGAGATTTCAGAAACGCAGTATTTAACTTAATATTTTGGCACAAGCCTAGAGAGTTTGAAAGCAAAGTTAAGGAGCTACTGAAATTAGTTAAGAATAGATATACTGAGATTGATAGTTCTAAACGTGCTTACTACCTCAAATTCCTAGTTGAATTAGCAATTGCTGTCAAGTCATATCTACCTTATTGGAATCTAAAGAATAGAGAAATATATGAAGATGAGATAGTAAGTGATGAAATACTCAATAA
>QMXA01000189.1 GCA_003661905.1 Thermoprotei archaeon
ACCTGGAGAAGTAGTCTCCAGACTACTTAGTAGTAATGTAAACAACATAGATATCCCTATAACAGCTGAGCTGGCATTTAAGTTAGGAATAAATAAACCTCCTCTAACTATTAACGAGTCTATACCCTTATTTAAATCAATGATGGATAAGTGTAATTTCATGAACTTAAACTATGCCGATGGCAAAACATGTTATAGCAAGAAAGTAGGGGAAAAGTATAGAAGAAGTAAAGTAATTATTGTAAGAGACCTATGGTATGTCTATCCCAATAATAGGATTGCATTGAAAGGTATAGATACTGAAATTAGACAAGGAGAAGTAGTAGCTATAATAGGAGCTAATGGTGCTGGAAAGACAACTTTGCTCAAACACTTAAATGGTCTTTTGAAACCAACACGTGGAAAGGTTATTGTAAATGGATTTGATACACGAGATAAAACTGTTGCTGAATTATCCAGGTATGTTGGGATAGTTTTCCAAAATCCTCTGCATCAGTTTTTCGCAGAAACAGTATTGGAAGAGGCGATGATTGCTGCTAAAGTCAGAGGATTACCAGATGCATATAAAAGAGCTGTAAACATGTTAAAGATCTTTAAATTAGATCACTTAATCAATAAATCACCTTATGAAATATCTGTAGGTGAACAAAGACGATTAGCAATAGCATCGATACTAGTATATGACCCCCCTGTAATAGTTCTTGACGAACCAACTGCTGGTTTAGATAAAGGATTGAAGAATGAATTAGCTAGAATCTTAGAAAACTTAGCTAGAAATGGAAAAACAATCATAATAGCTACCCATGATATCGATTTTCTAACAAAGATCTGCATAGATAAGACTATTATTATGAACGATGGGAAAATAGTATTGCAAGGTCCACCTAGAGATGTATTGTATAACTACGAAATTCTATTAAAATCCCGTATAACTCCACCACATATTGTTCAACTAGTTAAAGAATTGTCCTTAGACGATAGAATAAGGCCTCTAAGCATAGACGAAGCACTTTGCTTAATAGATACTACGAGGTGTAGAAATGTTTAGAGGCTTAATAGAAGGTTTTGAGAATTTATTTGCATTCACTGAAAATTACTCAAGGTTTCACAAGATAGATCCAAGAATAAAACTAATTTATTGCATATCTTCAATACTTATGGCTCTCTTAATAAATGATATGCTTAGCTTAACAATGCTTGTTATGGTCAACTTAATACTAGCTATCCTCAGCAAAATTCCTTTAAGGAGATATGTTTCTGTTCTCAGAAGCTTAGCTATGTTTATTGCATTCATCTTTACATTGAATTTCATACTTAGAGCATTGTTTGAGGGCTTAGCATTTAGTACGCTAGCTGATACTACCTACTCCGTAATTAGAGTAATACTAAGGTTAATTCTAGTGGCATTACCCCTTATGTTACTCATTAATACAACAACTCCTAGGGAGGTTATGCAAGGACTAGTGTCTTTTGGTTTAAACTACAAGTATTTGTACGCCATAATACTTCTTATGAGATACATACCGATAGTTTTCAATGAGATGTTAAGTATCTATGATGCTCAAAGATCACGTGGAATAGAGATAGAGAAGGCGAGAATAATTGAGAGAATAAAAAGACTGAAATCCATAGTAATACCAGCTTTCGTATGTTCGTTACTAAGGGCAAGGGATCTACTAGAAGCATTAGAGTTACGGGGCTTTGGTTATACCGATCATAGAACATTCTATGAGCCTTTAAAAATTAGAAAACTAGACATAGCGTTTATTACAATAGTTATAGTAATCTACATAGTTATCGCTTCCTACGGTTTAATTTATGATTTAATTATTTAGTCATTAATACTTAACATATTTGAATATATTAATTAGCTTTAGACTAATTAGTTAAGATCTTAACAATGCACTCTCTATTGTCTAGACATATATTAAGTGTCCCATCTTCGTATTGCTCTACTCTACAATTATTTATTAATAGCTTAGTGCCAGTGGGTATTTCACTATATCTCATCCTTAAGCTTCGGACAACTACCTTACCCAATGCACTACTCTCACTTAGATAAGTATATGGCATTATGTATGGCGAGATTTGCTCAATAATGACTATTTCATCATTTAATAGATTTACTTTCTCTATACACTGTGGTTCTTTGCTTTCTCTACAAGATACTATCCTAATGCTGTAGATAGTATTATCCAATATGCCTTCTAAAACTCTGTATCTTAATAACTCAAGTCTTGTTCTTTGGTTACTTCCTTCAAAATCTTCGATGTTATCTAGTGATCTACTAATACCCTCACTTCTCAGATATCTAAGTAATTTATAGAGTCTAATTCCGATATTCTTATCTCTAATTATTAGATCTAGATCTCTGGGTTTAAGATTCCTAATAATAGCAGATGCTAAGTAGCTACCAGTTAATCCTACATCGTTTGAATTGATTAAACCGAGTTTATTCAGCAATGCCATTACTTTCTCGGGTAAGTGTGGCCAGTGATCTCTATTGAAGGGATCGAGTACATATTCTATCTTAGCTCTTGGTAGCAATGGTATTTTCAATTTTAAGCAATCATTATATTTGACAACTCCTAACTTAGTAGCTATTCTAAGTGCCTCATCTAAGCTCTTGATCTTAATGCCTTTGCTAATGTTATAGCGTGGATAAGCTATTATATACTCATTAAAATGCTCACATCCTTTAATCATCCATAGGTAACCCTTATATTTCACTAAATAGCCCTCTATCATGAATAATCACGCAAAATAGTACATGGTATAAGGCCCTCTACGAATACTCTGTTAAATTGTGCCATCAACGCATATTTATATCTACATAGAAATGACTGTATAAAGACAAAAATAAGATTCTCTAACGAAGATCTAGTCTCTCTCATTACTTCTTATTACGTTTTTACTAGTCTTTAATACTGAATTGGGGGATAAATTGAGCTTCTTTAGACATGAAAATATGAAGCTTGTTGCGTAAAAGCATGCTCCACAAAGCTTGGGAACAATCACCGATTCAGTTACTTGAGTGCTCATATCAATACGAAGTATGATGGTAAAACACTGTACTTTAGTCACTAAAGATCTCTTTGCAAAACACATACATTCGAAAGTAACTATGTGGAATACTTGAGACTCGTGAAGGGATTGAGTAGAACATCCAATAACAAATTATTTAAGAACACTATAGTGAAAGCTGCAGAATTTACGTAAATGTACAGAATTTATAAAATAATTATGGATTAGTTGATGAACTTTGGAATCAGAGTAGGTTTCGAAAAACGTATTAAGTAACTAGTTATTTCGGAATACAGGAGTCATCTTATATGAGAAGTTTGAGAGATAGAGATTTTATAGAGTCTTACGAGGGATTGATATTCTGTGTAATAGGTAATGTACATCCGGTTGATCGAGTCATAGCATACTTAAAATATATACCTCACCTCGCTTCAAAAATTAGGACAAAGTGGTCTAGAGAAGGTATAATGTATGGTAGAATCCTACC
>QMXA01000190.1 GCA_003661905.1 Thermoprotei archaeon
CAATACATACCTATTACCTAATCTCTTAACAATTTCAAATGGTATAAATCTTCTCAAAATACCTATACCTATAAATGGTACTCTAAGCTTAGATATGACTAGGAACTTTATTCTTCCCATACGATCAAATAATATATCCGTAACTATACCTATTGTTTTAAAGTCAAGGCTATATAATTTACTACCAATCAACTCAGCATCACGTCAAGAAGTTATTTAGTAAGGGGATATTTAAGGAAAAATAATAAAATAGATATTGTTTAAGGATGTTAAATTGGTTTCCCTTCTATATCGAGTAATGGTCTTGGGGGATCTCTTTTCTGAGTTAGTAGTGATACTATTATGAATGTTATAATACCTAGTGCTAGGGCTGGTACTGCTGCTATGTATATGGAGTCCCAAATAGCCCATTCAAATACTCCTTCCTCAACTTCGAGAGTATATGGTAGTGTCATGAATATCAGCGTTACCCATACAGCTAAGTTAACAGCTACACATGCTAATGCTCCACTTCTATTTGCTTTCTTCCAATATAGACCTAGTATGAATGGTATTCCTTGAACCATCAGTATTAATTCCCAGCTTAGGTTCATGAGGAAGTATATAGTTGCTGCATATAGTGCTATTAATAGTGATACTACACCTATTATTGGTACTAAGATCCTGGCTAGTAGTAGTTTTACCTTCTCTCGTACTTTAGGACGTATCATAGGTACTAGGTTTTGAGCTATCATGCTTGGTGGAATTATGAGGGCACTATCAGCACTGCTCATTATAGCTGCTAATAATCCTACAGCAAATATAACGAATATGGGTGTTGGTAGTACTTTAACTGCTAGTGTTGGGA
This sequence comes from Thermoprotei archaeon, assembly GCA_003661905.1. Taxonomy (GTDB): domain Archaea; phylum Thermoproteota; class Thermoprotei_A; order Sulfolobales; family Ignisphaeraceae; genus B12-G17. The sequence continues at coordinate 848 of QMXA01000190.1, forward strand.
TTATTAAATCAGGATTCTCAATATCAGGAACTACTAATCTGCCCCAAATTCCTATTAATGCAGGTACAAGTCCAAGTGTTATATAACCTATACCTGCAATTATAGAGCCTATTCTAGCTGTTTTCTCATCTTTTGCAGAAAGACCCCTCTGTACGAGATCTTGACATGAGAGAGCTCCTATACCTTGAACAAGCCATGATGATAAGTAGAACATGAATCCAAATAATCCTATATACCCTAAGTAACCCCAATTAGGACCTGGAAGTATGGAGTAATTATCTAGAGAAATCTTCTCTGCTATAACACCCCAACCACCAGCTGCTTGAGCTACGTAAGGTATCATGAACAACATACCTATAGTTAATAGCACCATTTGTATGAAGTCTGTAAGCGTAACCGACCACATACCACCGAGGAATGTATATATTATAGTTACTATCGTACCTAACCAAACACCCTGCTCAAATGTTAATCCAAGTAGTACTTGGAAGACTGAACTAAATGCTACTAATAATGCGCCTAACCAACCCATATATGCAATTATATTGACTATTGTGGAGAGTATTTCCATAGTCCTTCCATATCTTACTCTGAAGAAGTCTGCTATGGTTAGGTATCTGAGTTTTCGTAGTATTGATGCAAAGAATAATCCAAATAGTATTACACATACACCAGCTCCTATAGGATCCATAATTACTCCGCGAAGACCAAATATATATGCCATTGAAGAACCTCCAAGAACCGTACCACCACCAAACCATGTTGCTAAGACTGTACCTACCACCAAAGCTAGTCCTAAACGTCTACCAGCAACAATGTAATCAGCTAAATTCTTTACTCTTTTAGAAGCCCACCAACCTATTATTATGGTTAAGGCCATATAAATTGCTACACCAATGAGGCCTAGAAAGATTTTATACTCCACCCTATCCCCTTTTTAAAGTTATTTGATATATTAATAAACTTTTTCTAAAATTTATTGCACAAAGAATGAAAAATATGTAATTCTATTATTCTTTAGCTTTCAAAATTCTCAAGTCTTACCTTTATAGCTTCGGCATGATTAATTAATCCCTCAGCCTCTGCCATTATAATTCCATACTTACCTACTATGTATAAGCCTCTCTCATTAACATACTGTATATCAATTATCTTTATGAAGTCAAGTATACTAAGTCCGCCTCTTCTCTTTGCCCACATACTTGTTGGTAAAACATGGTTAGTTCCTAGTACGTAATCTCCTAGAGCTACAGCTGTATAGTTACCTATGAATATTGAACCAGCATTATGTATTTTATTTAGAGTTTGTAGTATTAACTCCTCTTTAATTATTAGTTCTAAATGCTCTGGTGCATAGTTATTTACAAAGTCTATGGCTTCATCTAGGTCATTAGCTATTAGTATTGCTCCATAATTCTTTAGGGATTGTATAACTATTTCCCTTCTCGCACAGTTCTTAATAATCTCATTAACTAATCTACTTACCTCATGTGCTTTTTCCTCAGATGTTGTAACTAAGATAGCAGAGGAATTTGGATCATGCTCTGCTTGAGATATTAAGTCTCTAGCTATGTATTTCGGATTAGCTGATTCATCAGCAAGTATCACTATTTCTGTAGGACCTGCTATGAACTCTATATCTATAATATCTCTTAGTATTATTTTAGCTGCTGTAGTCCAAATACCTCCAGGTCCAATTACTTTTCTAACTCTTGGTATGGTTTTAGTTCCATAAGCCATAGCTGCTATAGCATGAGCTCCACCTACTTTGTAAATGTCTCTAGCACCAGCAATATCTAGAGCAACTAATGTGTATGGATTTATCTTACCTTCAGGATTGGGAGGTGTACAAATAGTTATTTGAGGAACTCTAGCTACCTTAGCAGGAATAACTGTCATGAGTACTGTAGAGGGGTATGCAGCTCTTCCTCCAGGTACATAAATTCCTACACTATCTATGGGTCTCCAAATTTGACCAACTAAAATACCCGGAGATATCTCTAAAAACCATAGATCTCTAGGTAGTTGTGATCTATGAAATTTCTCGATATTCTTTGCTGAAACCTTTATAGCTTCAATAAATTCTTCAGATACTTTATTATATGCTTCATTTATTTCATCCTTAGATACTTTAATACTTTCCTTACTTAGAACTTTCCTTCCATAGAATTTTTCATAGAATTCTATAATTGCTTCATCACCTCTTCTCTTCACATCTTCAATTATCTCCCTTACTCTATTCTCAATTCTAGTGATGTCGATGGTTGCTCTCTTCAGAATTCTTTCAAAATCCTCTTTAGATAATTCCTTAATTCTACGAGGAGTTAATATGTTCAAACTATGCACCATTTAGATAAGGTTTACTGGAGATTAAATTTTACACGAGAAAATTATTCATCCCATCTACATTAATCAATAAATAATTAATTACGTACAAATACATAATTAATACATGCCATTTATCTTGAATGTTTATAACAACAGCATTCGAAGTCATACTGGTGATACTTTGCCTATTTGGATTTTAAGAGATTTTGAACGTTGTACAGGTTGTAGATTATGTGAAATGGTATGTTCATTAGAGCATGAAGGTGTTGTATGGTTTGAAGCTTCGAGAATTAAGGTGTTTAAGCTATTTCCAGGA
>QMXA01000191.1 GCA_003661905.1 Thermoprotei archaeon
ATCAAATTCTGTAGTGGCTATTTCCTCGGCTTTCATAAGGAGCTTACTACCCCATCCTTGATGTTGCCATTCAAAAATTGGTCTCTCCCCTACCGGGACTTGAGGTCCATAGACATGTAGTTCTCGAATAATAGCTGTTCTTGAATCTATCTCTGCTCTATGAGCTTTTTCTGAAGGAATTCTCAGTCTCAAGAACCCTATAATTAAGTCATTAATAGGATCTTCAGCAGATATAAAGATTTCTATACCTTCGCTTGCTTCGTACCTCTCTACAAACATGTCTATTTTAGAAGGCATAATACCTCGCTTCCATAGAGCTAAACCAACTTCTCTATATCTTATTTCTTTAATTCTAATTCCTTTCTCTATAGCTCTCTTCTCAACAAGTTCTCTTAGATTTCCTTTTCGAGGCCCTGCTTCTATTATTGTTGCAGGTATATCACGTTGAATCCTCATTATACGTACCCATTTTGGTATGTATCTATACATTTCCGAGATTAGTTCTATAGCTTCTTCATCAGTTAATGGTTTGTATTTACCTGTTTTCCACATATTGTATAACTTTGTTCCTTTCACAACAACTACTGGATATATCTTTAGCATATCAGGTCTATAATTAGGGTCATTGAATATTGTCTTTATCATTTCTAAATCCTTGTCTATATCACTTCCTGGGAGTCCTGGCATTATATGGTAAGCTACTTTGAATCCTGAATCTTTTAGAATTCTTGTAGCTTCGATAGCATCTCTTACGCTGTGACCACGTTCTATTCTTACTAATACGTCATCATATATACTTTGAATTCCTAACTCAACTCTTGTTCCTCCTAATCTAAGCATTTGATTAGCATGCTTCTCTCTAGCCCAGTCTGGTCTAGTCTCAAAAGTCATTCCAACAACTCTTATCTTTGCTACCTCATTTCTGAGCTGTGCTTCTTCAAGTGTTGGGAGTTTACCTGGTTTTGGCAATGGATATCTATTAAATGCTTCTAGAACTGATACAATAAACCACTCCTGATACTCAGGAGGTAATGCAGTGAATGTTCCTCCCATAACTATGACTTCAACTTTACTAGGTCTATGACCTAGGAATTCATATTGTTTAAGCCTTACATGTACTTGCTCATAGGGATCGTAATTAACACGTCTAGCTCTCATAAGAGCTGGTTCATCACCTATGTAGCTCTGGGGAGTATTGAACTCTGGTCCACCAGGGCAATAAATACATTTTCCATGGGGACATGGGAAAGGTCTTGTCATAACAGCAACTATAGTCACACCTGAGATAGTTCTTGAAGGTCTACGCCTCATCGACAGGATCTTTCTAGCTTCTTCAGCACTTAGTACCATATCTATATACACTCCTACTTAGAGCTTCCTATACCTATTAAATTTAAAGAAGTAGTGAAGTTATATACTTAGCACCTATATTGCAAAACATAGAGATCGATGCACTTAGCCAAAACACTATGGGGAGGTATATGTCTCTCTCAAGCAGAACTAGGTGGAGAAGTAGTGAGAGAATAGCTCAGAGATTATTAGAGGAAATGGGTCTTAAAATAATTGATGTTCATAGAAAAGTAATAGTTGATGGAATTGAAGTAGGAGAGATAGATTTCGTAGCCGAAGATCCATCAACTGGAAGTATCTATGGAGTTGAAGTTAAGGCAGGAAAAATCGATATAACAGGTCTTAGACAAGTCTATGTGAATTGCTTATTAGCTAATTTAAAACCTCTTGTAATATGTAAAGGCTTTGCTGATGACTCAGCTTCGATATTGGCTGAGAAGCTAGGCATTAAGGTGATACAGCTTAGTGACTGGTTTTTAGTTGAAAGTGAGGAGCTAGAGGTATTAATGAGAGAAGTAATGGAAGATTTAATTGAGCAATACTTCATATACTTACTAATTCCTGTACCTAAACTCAAACCAGAATATGACGTAGTAGTCAAAGCAATCTCTGAATCCCCCTCAATAAGTGAAGCAGCTGAGAAATTAGGCATGAAAGTTGATGAGCTTGCAAAAAGGATTAGTAGCCTTAGATCACTTGGAGTACTACCACCTTGGGCTAGAAAATATAGAACTATAAAGAGGTTGTTAGAACTATATAAATTAAAGAGAGAATTCTTCGAAAAACTATCTCAACTCATAACAGACATTGACACACTAAGAAAGGAATTAGAGCTATTGAGAAGAAGACTTGAAGTATTGGAGAAAACATCATTAAAGAAAGAAGAACTAAGCAATGCTCAATAAGGAACATTACTAATTATCTAAAGACAACCTAGAACCATTATGGTTAGATATGTTCTTTATTGAAATTTGGTGTGTAAAACTCTTAAACCTCTAAATTTATGATATGTGGGCAGTCTATTGGGTTGTGAGATAACTAGGTCTAGGGCATTAACGCTCATAGTATTCTTTGGAATTGTCAGTTTGTTAGCCGATATAACATATGAAGGTGCGAGAAGTGCAATACCTAATTACCTAGGAGTTTTAGGAGCTACAGCAGCTATAGCTACTCTCATAGGTGGTCTAGGCGATTTCTTAGCACAAGCTCCTCGTTTTTTAGTTGGTATATTAGTACATATTACAGGTAAGTACTGGCTTTTCACATTCATAGGATATTCACTGACATTAATAGCTATACCATTACTTGGTCTTGCAGGTAGATGGGAATTAGCAGCTGCTCTAATAATACTTGATAGACTTGGTAAAGCTCTTAGATCTCCTGCTAGAAATGCATTATTCTCAGGTATTAGTAAGAGAGTAGGGCATGGTCTTGGATTCGGTATTGCAGAACTTCTAGATCAAATTGGTGCTATAGTTGGCCCCTTCTACATGGCTATGGCTCTTCTACTTGGTGCGAATTACAATATAGCTTTCATAGCATTGTTCTTACCATCTATTGCTGCTTTACTTGCACTATATTTCACATATGTTAAGTATCCAAGAGGAGTTGAGATTAAGGAAATTCCTCGGAGTTTAAGTAAAGGACTTCGTAAATTGGAAAAGGGTTATTGGTTATACATAGTTATAATTGCTTTAAGTACTTTAGGACTGCTCCATATATACCCTCTTCTATATAGGGCTGGTGAACTGGAAGTAGCTCCAGGTTGGTCAATACCCTTACTTTACCTCATGGCTATGGGTGTAGATGCTGTAGTTGCCATACCCGCTGGCGTGCTCTATGATAGGATAGGTCTTAAAGTAATGTTTATGGTATACCCATCTATAATAGCCATACCACTGTCAATTACCTTAACGAGAGCTACGTGGCATGGATTCTTAATAGCCGCTTTATTCTATGGAATAGTTCTAGGAATTCATGAATCAGCTCTTAGAGCTTGTGTTGCAGCTCTTACTTCTGCTGAGATAAGAGGTCTTGCATATGGATTCTTCAGTGCTTCCTATGGTTTAGCAATACTTATATCAAGTATTGTTGTTGCAATTCTCTATCCCAACTTTCTCGCAATAACTATCTATACA
>QMXA01000192.1 GCA_003661905.1 Thermoprotei archaeon
AGAATGGTATTAAGTAGTTAAGTGGTATTTTCAATGCAAATGAAGTAAAACTTATAACACATGGAAAGCAATCCTCCATAACTATTATAGCAGCCAGTAATGAGCCAATCACCATACCCACAAAACCAAGACCATAACTAATTACAAAGACTTTGAGATTCACCCCTAACCCTAATTAAGAAGTATGTATATTCTACTTTATAAACTATGAATTCTTCACTTACCGTTATTCTCTGCAACCTAAGGTAAATATTTGTATTCCTTATTAGCCACGTGGAGAATAGACATTCCTAGTAGTCATCAGAATGATCATTGCTTATTCTAAGTATCAGTGCATAAGGGATTGTAGATAAATCCGTTCATTCATAAATGCATGAAGTTTCTGTATATATACTAGTAAGTATTTCTCTCTCCCAATTAACTCTGCTTGGAGTAACCGGGGAGTCCAAGTTTGTTATGGTAATTGAATAACTCTCAGCATTTCCCTTCTACAGTCAACTCATTTAGTTAAGTGATAGAGACCTAGTAAGCTCTTATCGATTTATTCTTCTGAGTTAGAAGCATAGAAGTAAAATGTCCCATGAATTTTATAGAGCTAGTTCTATGAGGTATGCTTAAGAGCTTTTATATAAAGAGCATAGAAGAAACGGTGAGTCTACATGGAACAAAACTTCTCTCACAGACCCGGAATTCATAGCACTAATGGAAAAACATGATATAACACCTGATATAAACACCTATTAAAAAGGGAGAGCGCAAACCAAGCTTAGAGCTTATTCAAAGATTTCAAAACCTTATAAATCAGAAAATAAAAATAAAGCACAGCGAGCAAGGCGGCGGTCGTCTAGCTTGGACGAGGACGCCGGCCTTCCACGCCGGAGATCCCGGGTTCAAATCCCGGCCGCCGCACCATGGTTTTCAGCTCATTACGTATTCTATAAGTATGTAAAGCTATCTATATCAATAAATTATTTCAGCTAGTATCGTTTTGTAGGATTTATATCTAATTTTCATGCGCCTTTATGCTTAGATCTTGCTTAAATATTGAGCATGCTTTAGGAATCACCATAAATACTTCAAAGAGAGTAGGATGATAAAAATGGTGGAGGCTTTGTAATTGAGATATAAGATCTTAGCATTTCGAGTGAATGCATAGCTAGTAAGGTTTTAGATTTATACCTAGGTTATTGTCTCTACATCTCTGTACCATTTCTTCTTCGGACCTATTGAAGCTCTTAGCTTCCATTTGAAGCTCTTAGGCTCCTTCTCTATGAGCTCATCGAGTTTCTTAATTCTCTCTAATACTGCTGACTTATCTTCCTCACTTAATGCTTCAACAGTATCTAAATAGTTCTTTAATTTATCTAAGTTGAGCTTTACAGTATAGTAGAACCCCCAATCATTTGCAAGTATTTTAGCTATGTATTTCCCGTTAATACAATCATCATCACTACTCTTTATTTCATGCTCCCTTAATAATGCTATGAGGTCTTTCAGATCCTTCTCAGTTATTTGAACTATCTGAGCTTTTTCTAAGAATAGATCTGCTGGTGTTAGAGTTGGGTAATCAAGTTCTAATCTTCCTCTCAAATCTATTGTATGGCAAAATATCAATTTATCAAGAAATACATCAACTTTCAGACCCAGATCTTTCTTATAAAATATCCTCCTATTTGCTAAGTAAAGTGCATAAGTTGTAGGTCTTTGCTCATATCCTAGTTTCTGAAAGATTTTAGGAAGAATCTTAGCTTGATTGCTATAGCCTACTAAATCTATATCAGTGAGTTTTCTCTTCATCAAAGTAAGTAGATGAGTATATTTCTTAGTATGTAATCTAATAGCTATTGCACCCATAATTCTCAAATGAACCCCTTGGTTTTTTGCCTCTTCAACAATTCTCAAGGCTTCATTAATAAAAGCTTCATCCTCTAACATACTAATCCCCCCATAAACTTTCTCTTCTCATGATACTTAGTAGATCCTCTGAGTTATTAAACCTTAATTACCCTAATTTATCCTGCTTTTACTCACTTAATTATTACCTCATAATGTTTCTTGAAAACCCCTGGTTTTTTCTTTATTTCGATATTTTCATAGTCATTATTAAAAAGTATTATTTGTTTCTCTTTCTCATCTGTGATGTTGTATCTTTGGTAATAAGCAGATAAACCCTTTATTAATCTCTGATTAAAGTCCTTGAGCCTCTCTTTATCTGATTTGAATCTATATGATCTTTCATCGAAGAATCTATCAATAATCTTTGCAATTCTAATATTTATAAATACCTCTGAAAAGCCTATTGCTGCTAGAGTTCCAAAGAGTATCAGAGCTAGTATTGCACTTATGGGTGTAATAGGTGTATATTGAGGGAGGATAAATCCAAATGTAGCATCGAAAAAGAATAGGAAGGCTAGTGCACCGCTTAGAGGCTTAAATAACCTAAGTAATGCTCTAATTTTCAAATTTCTCTTTACTCCCTCGATTCTGAGAGGCATTGACGCGAAGCTTATTAATATGGGATAGATTCTATTCTTCCACTCGATTGCTACTTCTTCCCCTATTCTTCCAGCTCTGATATCTTTGTTCAAATCATCTATTTCTAGGAACTTATTCACCCTATATGCATCAACTACATGAATTAATTGCTTTACTAACTCTATATCATGTTTCTTAGTGAACTTAAATATCCTTGATGTTTGAAATGCTGTCATAACCCTAATTATCCCTCTATGAAGAAGTGCTTAACTTTATTATCCCTAATTTCAACTATGCATGCCTTAAGAATTCCTTCTTCATATTCTGACCCAGGATTTATACATACTGTTCTTTTCTTAATTTTATCAATACCTTTAGATTCATGAATATGACCATGTAGACCCAGCATTGGTTGATATTTCTCAAGCAACTTTCTTACAGCCTTACTTCCAACATGGGTCTTCACTGGAAATCCTAGTCTAGTTACAGGTCTTAGGTTTTCATCAAGTTTGGTAGCAATATCTAGATTAGTATTGTATGGTGGTGCATGAAATCCACATATTAATCTCTCTATCTCCTTCTTATCAACTCTCTCGAATTCTTTCTCTAACCTTTTCTCTAGTTCTTCATCTGTACATTGACGTGGTGTATTCCATGGGGTGATATTGACCCATTCGCAACTAATTAATGGATATTTATCACCTATGTAAATGACCTTACCTACCGGATATATCACTCTTTCACTATTTATCAATATTTCATCTATTTCAAATCTATCATCATTACCAGGCATCATTATTATGGTTTTATCTTTGGGAACTTTCTCCTCTGCTTGTTGAATCCATTTCCTTAATCTCTCTTTCATTAATTCAACGAATAGTCTCTCAAGTCTCTGAGGATTATTCTTTAACTCCTCTAACTCATCTTCAGTGGTTATGTATGTGTAGAATCCTTTACCGTCAAAAATCCTAGCTAC
>QMXA01000193.1 GCA_003661905.1 Thermoprotei archaeon
AATTAATTTAGGGAGTTTCTCATTATACTCGGGTAAAGCGGCTATGACTACATCTATATCAGGCACTTCCTTATCTAAATCCTCAAGTGATCCCACCTCACGTGCATAGAGTATAACGCATTTAGGCCCTCTCTTCGAGATCTCCTTAAGCCCTCTTATAATTTTCATAATATTTTCTCCGTTAACAGAGGGGATATGTACAATCAGACGCTCGGAAGTTATTAATGCATAGGGGTCTTCTTTAGCTCTCTCCATTATAGACGTAGACGCAGGTATGTACTTAACACCTGTTTCCTTTAATTTTCCTTCAGCTATTCTAGATAACATGAGATCTTTTTGCCAAGGCAAACCCATAAAGAACCTATATTCGCCATGGTAGGTATACTTGGTGGACATTAAATGCTCAACCATTCCCAATCCATCGCTAGACTTTCCTATGACTATTAAACAGAGAGGACGTTGGAAACTAAATTCTATGCCCTTACCCTTAAGAATTGGAAGGATCTCACCCAGTATATCTTCAACCTCAAACTCTGGTTCAGTTTCTCTTATTTCTCTTTCCACACCTATCTCACTTATTCTAGTTTGAGGCTCTATTACTGATGGTTGGAGAGCTTGAATTGTAAATTGGAATTTTTCTAAACGTTCCTTAAGCTGCTCACTTATAGTTAAATCGAAACTTTCTATAAGTAGTTTAAGCGACGGAAGTAACATTCTACGACAAATAGGTACTCTAAGTTTTGGTAATACAATCTCTTCAGGCTTTTCTATTTCCGTATCAAATTTGGTTAATTGTATGGAGATTTTAGGAGGGAAATTAGCTCTAATTATCGGGATGGTAAGCATTCTCCTACTTTTCTCTACCTTCGGTATTTTATAATCAATCTCATATTCTCTAAGCATTATGGATGCTTCTTGGAGTCTGATGAAAGGAATAGGAAGCATTCTTCTCTCTTTCTTGATCTTAGGGACCTCTTTGGTTAACTCTAATTTTTTAGTGAGGTATTCTGAAAGTCTTTCTAGCCTAATTAATGGGACGACTACTTGCTCTTTCATTCTTTTAGGAGCTATTTTGATCTTCTTTTTAGTATCTACGACTTTTAATTCTTTTCTTCTTTCCTTAACTTCTCTTTCCCTTCTCCTTTTTTCCTCTTCTTCTAAGATTTCCTCTTTAACCACTTCTTGCTCTCGCAATATAGCTCACCTCACAATTTCTAAAGTATTACCTGAGATTTTTAATTCAAAAAGGTTAGAACTTAAAAATAATGCTGGTGAAAGATCGTCAAGAAGCTTAAACAAGCTTATACTACATTCTCTTTCGAGAAAGTAGTATGTTCCACCCCAAGTATAACCAGCCTCCCTTTCCTTTACTAACATAGCACCTGAAATAGCGTAACTATAACAACTGACCCCTCTTGTTGCTCCACTATAGTATCTTCTGTCCGAGGTTTTTATATAACCTGGAAATTCCCATTTTATCTCTTCTAACTTTTGTTTAACTTTTTCAGCATACTCTTGCTTTAGATCTTTCAAATAAGTGGAGATGTAGTTAAATACACTCTTAACATGCTCATTAGAAAAATTCTTCCAAATTATACTGTTCAGATTGTAGAGAGAATTGCATAATCCACCTTTTAGGTGACTCCAGACTGTATAGTCTTCTCTTACTTTTGTTTCACTAATTCCAGGCTCAAATATTTTCTCTAACCCGAGGAATTCCTTAAGCGATTCGAAATTAATTCGAAGCCTAGGATACGCCATTACCATGTATTTAAACGACAGGATCCTAGTACTAAGTGCAAAGAATGTGTAATAGTTATGGTTAACGCTTACCTGTAGACATTTCACATATATTGTTTTAATGATCTCTAGCAATTTTTCAGGATTCTGAATAATATCTTCGAGTTCGCTTTCTAAAACCTCCTTTGGCTCCTCCTTAATCAGTTTAATTATGCGTAGGGTTATCTCATGAATCTTTCTTAGGAACTCTAAGAATGGTGTGCTTTCACTTTTCACAGTGACATAGTCAGAAGCTCTTAGTCCTTCTTCTCTCTCTAGTACTATCCATTCCTTAGGGTTCACATAAATCCCTAATGTAAGTTTGATAAGCTTAGCAAGGCTATTTTCTTTATACTCTCCATCTTCCCCAACTCCACCTAGAAAGAATGGAATAAGATCCCTTCTTCTCTTCTCTACTTCAGAGAGGGTCGTTTTACCATCAGTTCCAATAATTGAAAGAATATAGTCCCTTAACTTTATTAGTTTAGATGTTGCAGTATGAAGAGGTATAATTGATTCTTTAATGAATTTTCTCCACGCATCAATGTTCCAGTACTCGAAGCCCTCAATCTGATCATAGGTTTGCATTATGTTCACCTCATATCCGAGATATCTGTATGTAGTCAGAACCTACGTAGGCTATCTTTGCTAAACCAGTAAATAGGTAGGGAGAGACCTCATCTATCATTTGCATAATAGTCATGTTAGTCTCACTTACTTGAGATCTGTTTTCAGCAGCAGTTATACCTCGGTAATAAATGTACGAATAGAATTTTCCTATAAGCCTATCCTTCATCCTATTAATGTATTCCTCTTTCAAGTTCGGGAATAGGGTGAAGTACTCTAAGATGGTCTTCTCAAGGTCTGTCGGTGAGTAACCCCTCCTTAGATATTTCCATATTGTTTCGTTTAATGCACAGATTGAGCCTCCGAAGGATACACCTTGGCTATGCTCTGGCCCGCACAATCCTCCACTATCTGACTGAGTGTTGTATTCAGGCCAGCACCAAATCGTATACTCATGATAAAACTTTGAGTCCTCGCTGAATGGAATGTTCCATCTAAGCCGTGTTAACCCGAACTCTACTTCTAAGAAATCCATTATCTGATCTATTCTCGGATAAGCTGCTTTCATGAATTTATAGGGTATCTGCTTTATAGACCAGAGGAAGAATGTGTAATAATTGTAGTTGACAGAAATGCTTAGGATAAGCTGGTAGAAGTTTTTAATTAAGTTCATAAGCCTGTAGGGATCTCCCTTTAGCCCTTTATAGTCTATTTCGGGCTCTACGTATTCAACTAACTTTTGATAGTGAACTGCTCTATCTAACCATTTAAATACCTCATTAACAAAACGAGTAAAAGACGTTTCCTCCACCATGACTTTAGGCTGAATTCCCGTGAGCTCACCTCCAAATACCCAAGACTGAAGGTCGCTAAGCTTTAAACCAAAGAACCTGTTGTAAAACTTAGCTAAGCTATTCCTCCTATAAACCTCTTCTCTCCTAGGAATGACTCCACCCAATAATAGGGGTAAGTCTTCCTTATTTACATCGTGAAGCATGACATTTTGAAATTCACTTTTTAGATTATCATAGAATTCCTTGAGAATTAGAGTGTTTTTCCAGAGAGGTATTACGTAATTTTCTATGTAGCTCTTCCAC
>QMXA01000194.1 GCA_003661905.1 Thermoprotei archaeon
ACTATGAGTTTACCTAGCTCTTTGCTCTTAGCTTTGTTAAGCAATATACTAGTCCTTAAGAGATCCTTAATGGTATCAGCAGGTGTTTTCCTTAATCTTCTACTAATATATGTTGTACATGGTGCTATAACTTCTATGAATCTAAAACCTCTTCTAATTTTTGAGAACACATACTTGATACTCTCTTTCAATTGTGTAAAATGTGCTATCGTCCACCTAGCTACATAGTTGGCATTAGTAGCTTCTATAACTTTACATACATCAAGAGGATACTCAAAGGCTCCATAAGGTGTTGTTGGAGTCTCTAATCCAATAGGCGTTGTTGGTGAGACTTGTCCCCGTGTCATCCCGTATACATAGTTATTTACTAAAATAGTTACTAAATCCACATTCCTCCTCGCAGCATGAATGAGATGGCCTAGACCTATGCTAGCTAAATCACCATCACCTGCTATAACAACTACTTCTAACTCTGGCTTAGCTAGTTTAACTCCTATAGCAACAGGTATAGCTCTTCCATGTAACGTATGTAGTGAATCTGCTTTTATGTAGGGACTAGGTATCCAAGATGAACATCCAATGCCGCTAACAAATACAAACTTCTTTAGATTATCTATGCCTAGCTCTTCAAATGCTTTAGCAAGTGCATTCATTAGTATTCCATTGAAGCATCCGGGACAGAATAGTGTAGGGAGCGTTTCTTCTCTCAAGTACTTCCTTGAGAAATGAGCTTTTATCACACTCATTTCCCTAACACCTTACTTGCTAATTTTACGAGTTCACTTGGGTATATGGGTTCTCCTCCACCAACTTTACCATAGCTAATGATCTTAGCAGAATCTCCAATACCCCTTTCTACATCAAGTACTAATTGGCCAAGACTTAATTCGGGCACTATTACAGCTCTTGATTTTTCACTGAGTTCTACTATTGGATCTAGCTTTAAAGGCCATAGAGTCTTTAATCTCACATAACCAGCTTTTATTCCTTTACTTCTTAGTAATTTACAGGCTCTTCTAACACTTCTACTGGTAGAGCCGAATGTTACGAACCCTATTTCAGAATCCTCAATACCCCATGCTTCATACTCGAATAATTTATCAATGTTTAACCATACCTTATTCCAAAGCCTCTTTGCTAATTTAAAGTGGGTTTCAAAACTTCTTGTATCCCTATAACCTAGTTCATTATGAGTTGACCCGGTTACCAATACGTAATAACCTTCACCTAATGGTGGCATTGGAGGAGCTACTCTGGGGTCCGGCGAGCCGAAGGGTGTTTCTGAAGGATCTTTGGGTCTTCTTCTAATAGGTATTCTTACTTCGCTAGGTATCTCCACAACCTCTCTCATATGAGCTATGAACTCATCAATTAATACTATAACTGGAACTCGTAATTCTTCTGAAATAGCAAAGGCTTTAATCACTAATTCTATGCATTCTTGAGGGGATTCGGGAGCCAGTACTGGAGCTACTTGGTCTCCATGTCTACCCCATCTTGCTTGCATTAAATCTCCTTGAGCAGACTTAGTTGCTTGTCCCGTTGCTGGACCTACTCTCATAACATTTACTATTACAAGCGGAGTTTCTGTCATTATTGCATATCCTATTCCCTCTTGCATTAATGAGAATCCCGGACCACTAGTTGCTGTCATAACTCTAGCTCCTCCCCAAGACGCCCCTATTGCTATGTTTATAGTCGCAATTTCATCCTCTGCTTGGAAAAATACTCCTCCGCGCTTAGGCAGTTCTCTAGCCATGTAGTGCATTATTTCACTAGATGGTGTTATTGGATAGCCTACATAGAAATTACAACCAGCTACTAAAGCACCTTCAGCAATAGCTTCATTCCCCGTTAAAAAAGCTCTTCTCAAATTAATCACCACATACAGATTTTATTGCGAAATCCGGGCAGTAGAATTCACATATGTGACAACCAATGCATTCACCATTAAGTATAGGGTAGTGAAAACCTCTAGGACCTATATCAGAGCTCATAACGAGGGCTTTGCGAGGACACATAGCTATACAGATACCGCATCCTTTACAAAGTTCAATATCGACAAATACTCTGCACTTAGACAGTTTAATCACCCACAATACTTGCATAAGAGCAATATAAAAAATAATTTTAAGTTAAAATTATCTAGTAACTCTTATTGTAAGAGTCATTAATGGTGTTTCCGTTATGTAGACCGAATCTGATCTTTCACCATATTTTATTACTCCATATGCGAGTATTGGAAGATCAACATCTGTAGTATTGAGCATTATTGTGGCTGTATATAGATCTGGTGGTGTATTAACAGTTACTATTCTAATCCTCTCAACATCACCATAGTATGGCCCTATAGTTCTGAAACTTAATAATCCATCATAGATGCTTATGTTAAGTCCTATATCTGAGCAGTAATGGACTTTTGTATACCCTACTACTAATTCGTGTACATATAGCTTAGCTCCATCCAATTCACTAGCTGGTGTTAAGAGTACACTTACATATCTTCTTGAATCTGTAGATCTTAATCTAATCATTGATGGTCTATACATTTTAACTATATCTATTTTCACATTAAATGGCTCGGCTATGTAATGGCCTCCGAATATTGGGTTCCTAACTATCAATGTGTATAGGCCTTTACCAAATATAGGTACAAATATCTTTGCAATACCTGGTGCTGGTATATCATAATACCCTATCCAACCACTTCTATAGAGGTAGGCAGATAACTTACCTCCTAATAGTATTCCACTTACTCTGAATTTGTATAGAATTTCACCAGTCTCTGTATCATATATAACTCCAGAAGCGGGTCCTATAACGCCAATGTCGATATTGCTTGCTGTATCGGGCCAAGTAACTGTTACTACCATTCCTACAGCATAGGGATCTGTGATGTATATTGGTATGAATCTCCAATCACTTGACTCATATCTCCAAGTCCAATCAAAAGCTCCTCTTAGAGCTAATGGTGGCATGAGCTCATACGATTCCTCACCAGTAAGCTCTGCGCTTATTCTAGGTGGCTGTATTGAGAGAGCTACCTGCAGTGATACTGGTACAAATACTTGAGCCCCATCCTCCTCTCTAGTAATTATTATGTATCCTTGATAGCATCCTGGAGGTGTTTCAGGTAGTACATCAGCTCTAACTCTGGCTATTGTGATTCCGTACCTTGCAGTAATTCTCTCTGGATATACTATTACTTTAGGTAATGGTCCAAAGTCTGTTAGTTTTAGTTTCCTAATTACTAACTTCACAGGTAGAGTTATGTTCTCCTCATAAACATTAGTGAATATTCTAAATTCTAGTATTGGTGCATGGTAAACAGTTTCTGGATCAATACCTGTGTAGTAGCTAGCTATTTCTCTTGCAAGTGCAAATTTCTCAGATGGCTTACCTATTTGTACATGGTGAGCAGTTCCTA
>QMXA01000195.1 GCA_003661905.1 Thermoprotei archaeon
AGAGGAAATAGCTGCTAAAAAACCTGAAGCTATAGTTAAAATCAGTGTAAATCCTTTAACAGGACTTCAGGGCTATCATTTAAGGAGCCTTTCTTATAAATTGAAAGATCTCGGACTAAGCAGTGATGTAGCATCTAAAATGGGAGAACTAGCTAAGAACTTGTATCAAATAATGCTGGACCTAGATGCAGATTTAGTTGAGATAAACCCATTAGCACTAATTAAAACTGGGGAATTAGTAGCACTGGACTCTAAAATAATAATTGACGATAATGCTCTCTTTAAACATCCAGATCTCTTTGAGAGTTTAAGTGAAGATCCACGAGATTTCACAGAATCCGAGATTGTAGCTAGGAAATACGGCTTTAGCTATGTTGAACTTGATGGAGATGTAGGAGTTATAGCTAATGGCGCTGGATTGACTATGGCTACAATGGATATGATAGCCTATTTTGGAGGTAGACCAGCTTGTTTCCTAGATATTGGTGGTGGAGCAAATAGACAAAGAGTTAAGGAAGCTGTAAAGCTCTTATTGAGAAATCCGAGAATTAAGGTAATAATGATAAACATATATGGAGGTATAACGAGATGTGATGAGGTTGCTATGGGTATTGTAGATGCAATTACAGAAACGGGAATTAGAAAACCCCTGGTCATAAGAATGGTTGGAACTAGAGAGGAAGAAGGTATAAAGATTCTTAGAGAGCATGGTATGGAGCCTTATATGAATGATGAGGAAGCAGCTAAGAGAGCTGTAGCTATTGTTAGAGGTGAATAATTATGACTATAATAGTTAATGAAAAAACCAAAGTATTAGTTCAGGGAATTACTGGAAGAGAGGGAAGGTTCCATACAGAGAGAATGCTTGAGTATGGAACGAAAATAATCGCTGGCGTAACTCCAGGTAAAGGCGGATTAACAGTTCATGGAGTCCCGGTCTATAACACAGTTGCTGATGCATTAGATAAACATCCAGAAATAAATACATCAATAGTATTTGTTCCAGCAAAATTTGCTTCAGATGCTATATATGAGGCTATGGATGCTGGAATAAAGAACGTCGTAGTTATTACCGAAGGAATACCAGTTCATGAAGAGCTTAAATTCATAAAATATGCCAGAGCTCTAGGTATCATAATAGTTGGACCCAATACCCCAGGTATTATAGCTCCAGGGAAGAGAGTTAAAGTAGGTATAATGCCTACTAAATCATTTAGTCCAGGACCAATAGGTATTGTTTCACGCAGTGGCACTTTAACATATGAAATTGCAGATGTTCTTAGTAGAGTTGGATTTGGACAAAGTACTGTAATAGGTATTGGTGGTGATCCAATAACAGGCCTTGACTTCATAGACGTCGTTTCAATGTTCGAAGAAGATCCAGACACCAAGGGTATAGTAGTGATTGGTGAAATTGGTGGTGATGCTGAGGAGAGATTAGCTGAATATGTAAAGAAGGGAAAAGT
Organism: Thermoprotei archaeon; assembly: GCA_003661905.1. GTDB lineage: Archaea > Thermoproteota > Thermoprotei_A > Sulfolobales > Ignisphaeraceae > B12-G17. Next base: position 1,467 of record QMXA01000195.1, read on the forward strand.
ATCTAAACCCATCATAGCCTACATTGCCGGAAAAACGGCTCCTCCAGGTAAGAGAATGGGACATGCAGGAGCTATTATAACTATGGGTAGAGGCTCTGCAGATTCAAAGATAAAAGCTCTCAAAGATGCTGGAATAGAAGTAGCTACAACACCAATGCAAATTGCAAAGATAGCAAAGAATGTATTTGGATTCTAAATTATCCAAAAGCAATACAATTCTATTAGTTTTTAATGGCTAGAGTAATTAGCAAGCTATGCTTTTGAATAATTCTAAGAGATGTTGAGGAGAATGGAAGACACCGGAAATATTCTAGACCGACTTGATTCATATATGATATATTTTTATTCTTCAATTACTAGGTGTTCGGGAGGTGTAGTTTATGAGGAATCTTGAGTCAAAAATAACTAAATTAATAATAGAATATAGTTTAAGGGACTGGCTAGATCTGACCGAGGACGTAGATATTGTGATTGTTGGTGCTGGTCCTTCTGGTCTTACTGCTGCTAAGTACCTAGCTGATAAAGGTTATAGAATTGTTGTATTTGAAAGAAGACTAAGCTTCGGAGGAGGAATAGGGGGTGGAGGTATGTTATTTCATAAGATAGTAGTTGAAGAAAGCGCCAAATCTATACTAGATGATTTCAAAATTAGGTATAGCAAGACTGAGAATAATCTCTACATAGTTGATGCAGCAGAGTTTATGGCTAAGTTAGCTACTGGAGCTATAGATGCAGGTGCTAAAATAATACATGGAGTAAATGTTGAAGATGTTATTTATAGACCAAGTCCTTTAAGGATAACAGGCGTTGCTATACAATGGAATGCAGTGGTTCTTTCAGGACTTCATGTAGATCCCATATTTATCGAGTCAAAAGCAGTTGTTGATGCAACAGGACATGATGCAGAAGTAATATCAATAGCAGCGAGAAAAATACCAGAGCTAGGAATAGTTCTCAAGGGAGAGAAATCAGCACATGCTGAAGAAGGTGAAAAACTAGTTATTGAGAAAACAGGCAGAGTTATTCCTGGTCTCTATGTTACTGGCATGGCTGTTGCAGCACTTCATGGACTACCAAGAATGGGCCCGATATTTGGAGGTATGATAATTTCGGGTAAGAAAGTAGCAGATATCATTGATCAAGATTTAAAAAGTGGTTCATATTAATGAACATATGTTCTATTTGTAGATCAAGAATTTCCACTATTAGATGCTGACGTTGTCAAAGGTATATATGTAGGAAGTGTTATGGAATCCACGGACTATGTATTGAATGTGCTAGAAAATTGGGAAAGATATGAATAATTCAATAACCCCTCTCTATCTATGAATTCTTAAATTATTAGGTAATAAGCACTTTTACTGTGATGGAGCATCTTTGAATGAGGTGGGAAAATGCAGCTTTGTAGGCATGAATATAAGAATGTAAATATAGAAGTTGTTATTGAAGATATAACAAAGCTAGAGATTGAATCCATAGTAAATCCTGCTAACAGCTTAATGATTATGGGAGGAGGTGTTGCAAGAGCGATTAAGAGAGCAGGTGGTGAGGAAATAGAAAAGGAGGCTATGGAACAAGCACCTGTTCCTATAGGTGAAGCTATAGTTACAAAAGCTGGTAGATTAAGAGTTAAATACGTAATTCATGCGCCAACAATGGAGGGACCAGCTATGAGAACTAATACCGATAAGGTTAGAGTAGCTACTAAGGCAGCACTTAGAAAAGCCAATGAATGTGGCATATCAGAGGTAGCTTTTCCAGGTATGGGAACTGGTATTGGAGGTTTAGACCCTGAAATAGCTGCAGATACCATGGTACTCGCTATAAAAGAACATATTGATAGTGGAACAAATGTAAGAAGGATTATCTTAGTAGCTTTACAAAAAGACTTAGGCACTGCTTTCTGTAAGGCTATTGAAAGAATACTTACAATGACCTAGACTAAGTATGAATACT
>QMXA01000196.1 GCA_003661905.1 Thermoprotei archaeon
AGAGTTAAGGTATATGTTGGTGTAACGGCTAATTGCACTACTCACGTAATTGAATTAGCTAGACATGCACAAGATATAGGTGCTGATGGCATTATTGCTACAACACCTTACTACTTTAAACACGATGTTAAAGCGTTAAAAGATCACTATTCTAGGATTGCGGAGTCAGTAGATATATCGATCATAATATATAATATACCATCTACAACAGGTATATTAATATCAATAGGATTGATAGTTGAATTAGCAAAGGAGTACAGTAATATAGTAGCTACAAAAATAACTCACGACTCATTATCCTACTTTATACAACTTATTGAAAAAGTAAAGGCTGTGAGAAAGAATTTCAGTGTATTAACAGGTAATGGCTACTTACTCCTCCCCATATTAACTATCGGCGGAGATGGTGCTGTAGTTGCTATAGCTAATGCATATCCAAAGACATGTGTGGAAGTGTATAGAAAGTGGGTGGAAAACGATGTAGTCAATGCTATAAGGAGTTATAGGAAATTATTAGAGTTATCGAAATTATACTTCATACATAATAATATAGGAGCAACAATCAAAATGCTACTATCATTAGCAAAAACACCAATAAAACCAATAGTAAGACCGCCATTAACTCCACCAAAGAATATTGAAGAAATTAGGAGTATACTTAAAAAATACCCCATAGAGCTAAGGTAATGTTCCTTAATTATATGTTCATTACTTAACTATTAAAATGGGAATTGGTGAATGCCTTATTAGAGCCTCAGCTACACTACCTAGAATAAGTTCTCGAAATCCCCCTGCTCCACGAGCTCCTATTACTATGAGATTTGCATTCCAGTGCTTTGCCTCATTTATAACTTCCTCAACTGGATGACCAACTCTTATTGCAATTTCTATATCAATACCGTATTTTTCCTTAGCTTTTTGACGAGCTTCCTCTAATAATTTTGCACCAGTTTCAAGAAGTCTTTCCCTAGCAATTAATACACCAGATAATAATACATGAAAACGAGAAATTTCGACAACATATATTGCTCTTACAGCACAATTAATGATCTTAGATAAGCTACATGCATACTCTAGTGCTTTCCAGGAATAAATGCTGCCATCATAAGCTACTAGGACTCTTTTAATCAAATTACCACCATAATTAAGAAACTTAGAATGCACTAATATATTTTAATTTCTAATATTATCTAATGTTTCAATTCCCGGAGTATAGATATTTATCTTCACAATTTCAATCTATTGATTACATTTTATAACTATGTTTACCATAATATGTTTTGGGGTTAAGTATTGAGTGTTATTGCTATTGCTATTCCGACTATGAAGGCTAGGTTCTTAGGTGGGTTAGAATTATCACTTCTAGTATTTACTAATAATGAGCTCTTGTTTTTGAGGAGAGTTAAGAGAATTGGCGGAGGCTTAGGTGAGTTTTTATCACCTCTCTCTACACCTCTGAAACTGATTGCCTTCGGCCTTAGAGAGGTTAAAAAGTTCATGAAGAGCATAGATTCTCTAAAAGGCACTAAGATTGATGTGGAGGAAGTAGTTAAACACACTAAAGAAAGCTACATAATACCCTATTCTAATGTAAAAAGAATAAAAATCTCTAAAGATCGGAAAATCGATATACATATTGAAACAATAGAAGGAAAGAAATACAAATACACCGTAGCACTAGGTCTCTACAAAGATATTAAACGTCCAAGAGATGAAGTTTATAGAGACATAATAAACAGTCTCCAACCTATACCCAAGCTCCGAGGAAAAATAGAAACATAGCATCATCATCTTCATAAGATACATAGTTCTTCACTCTAGCATTTAGATCAATAACTCAGAGATGTGGTGGGCCCGCGGGGATTTGAACCCCGGACCTCCGCCGTGTGAGGGCGGCGTCCTAACCAGGCTAGACGACGGGCCCAAAATCTTCAATACACAATATAGCTGAGCAGTTTTTAGTCTTAATGAGAATAATACATATGCTAAGATTGAATTCTAATACTATGGAGATCTTAGTTATGTTCTCATTATGTTTTTGTAAGATATTAGGGTTTGAGTAATTTAGATACTTAGATACTATGGAATTAAGTAATCGATATCCTAGGTTCATAACTCCTGATTTTAGACCTTATGACGTTATTGAAATTAGTAATATAACTCGAAGTATCGTATGCAGACATGTAAAGCGTGTTGAAGAAAGGAAATATACTGATTTTTATGTAGCTGGTGTATATAGAGGTATAGTTACTGGGTGTGTTGTTGGTTGTAATTTGAGATGTTTCTTTTGTTGGTCACCAATATCGAGAGACTTTCCAGAACGTTTTGGAGAATTCTATAGCTCTACAAAAGTTGCAGAAATTCTCTGTAATTTAGCTAAGCATCATAGGATAAGAAAAGCTAGATTATCATGCGGTGAACCTACAATTTGTCCACAACACCTCATAGAAGTCTTAGAGTATATTGAGAAGTGTAGAGATATAGAGTTATTCATACTCGAAACTAATGGAATTATAATGGGTATTGACGAGTCTATAGTTAAGAAGATATCTAATTATAGCAAAGTCTATGTAAGAGTCTCATTAAAAGCTGGAAGACCTGAGAAATTTGAAGAGAGAACAGGTGCCAGGAGAGAGTTCTTCGAATTACCATTTAGAGCTATAAAGTATTTACTTAGACATGGAGTTAAGTTCCATGTAGCTGCAATGACAGATCCAAGAATTATGAGTGTTGATGAGCGTAGAGAACTCATAAATAAACTCGCATCAATAGATCCTTGGCTAGCACAATGGTTAGAGGAGGAAGATATAGATCCCTACAGAACTACTCTATTCAGACTTCGTAAAGCAGGTGTTAAACTCAAGTGGTAACTTCACTACATTTAAGAATGTTTAGGATTTTAGTTACTAAATCTCTATATTCCCTCTTTACCCTAATAACAATAGAGTGCTTTACGAAAATTCCTCCATCTTCAGATGCTCTATAACTAGATACTAAGTCTACAGACTCTATTTGAAATGGCATATACTTCTCTAGCTCAACAGCAATTCTATTAGTTATTGAGAGAGCTTTAGAATAACTCTTTAGATCAACTACCCATATCTCTATAAATCTATCACGGACTTTAGTGAGGCATGTATAGCTCTCTTTCAACTCTCTAATTTTACCTATTCCTATAGATGGTGGTAGTGATATGGCATAGAGCACTTCATCAATATCTTCCTCAGATTTAGCTAGAATAATTACATTACCTATTGTAAATATCTTAATACAATCCCAACATCCAATTACACTCTCTACAAACTCTACGAATTCTTCCAAATAAAGCCCCTAATCATAAGCGCTACAGAGATTATAGTTATATGGCTGAAGATAGGCAAAGATCATTTTACTTCCTAAGTATATCATAGAGTTAGGGA
>QMXA01000197.1 GCA_003661905.1 Thermoprotei archaeon
AATATGATGAGAGTCTATTACAAAACATACTTAGATCATTAACATTAGATGAACTTAAGCTAATTTTAAAATCACGAATAATATCTAGAACTAAGAGATGTAAGAATGGATTAAAGACATATAAGCACGTGGTGTGGTACACTTCAGACAATAACTTAAAGCAAAGGATAATAGATACATTATCTAAAATTCTTAAAGCAATAGAACCTAAGCTAGTAAATGCTATTAAAGTAAGGGATAGAGAAATAATTATATATTCACAGCAAGTAGTTCATTTACTAACAAGGATCGGATTAATTGCTAGAGACTTGGCAAAGAAGAAGGATTTAGGGGCGGTATAGCCCGCACCTCCCGCGGGCTTCCAGGCTGCCCTACCCCGCTGTTTTGCCCCGCCGTTTTTTGTTTTGTGTTTTGGGGGTTTTTAGGTGTTTTGTGTTTTGTTTTTCTTTGTTTTTTGTTTGTGGGCGTCAGCTTTTTAAGTTTGTTGATAGAAAGTTTGTGATTCGGCATAGTGTATTTGGGGTGTGTGAGGGGTTATTTGTGTTTGCTGATGTGGCTGTGGAGTTGTTGCATCCTAGTGTTAGGGAGTTGATTGTTGAGAGAGGTTGGTGTAGTTTAACTGAGGTTCAGAGAGTTTCTATCCCACATATTTTGAGTGGTAAGAATGTTCTTATCATAGCACCTACGGGTTTTGGAAAAACTGAAGCGGTTATACTACCACTACTAAGCATGATGCTTAACCAAGGTGCAGAACCAGTAGCTGTTCTCTACATAACACCTCTAAGAGCATTGATAAACGATTTAAAACAACGAATAGAATGGTGGGCATCAAGATTAGGATTCATAGTATCTAGAAAACATGGAGATGTACCACAAAAAGAAAGAGCTAAGAGAATAAAAACAACACCACACATACTACTAACAACACCAGAAAGTCTAGAAATAGATTTAGATAGAGCACACAAGTTCAGAAAATACCTAAAGAACATTAAATGGGTAGTAATAGATGAAGTACAAGAACTCATAGGAAGTAAGAGAGGAATACAACTAGCAGTCCTACTAGAAAGACTAAAAGACTACATAGGAAAGGACTTCCAAAGAATAATGCTATCAGCAACTATAGGAAATCCGCTAAAAGTAATTAAGTTCTTCACAGGAAGTTCAAAAAGAGAAATGGAAATTATACAAGTAGACATAGCAAAAAGCTTCGAAATAATACTAGACTACATAGACGAAGATGAAGTAGATGATGTATGGTCTGAAGCAGCTAAGAAAATAACACACTACATAAAACCACCAACACTCATATTTGTAAACTCAAGATTCACAAGTGAAAGACTACAAGAAGCTCTAGAAAGAACAAAACTAAGCAATGTCTATGTCCACCACTCATCAATATCAAGAGAAGCTAGGGCTATAGCAGAAAGTAAACTAAAGAGAGGAGAGCTCAAAGCAGTAGTATGTACTAAGACACTAGAACTAGGTATAGATATAGGCTACATAGATAGAGTAATTCTATTCAGATCACCTGGCCAAGTAGTTTCACTAATACAAAGAATTGGAAGATCAGGACATGTAATTAATGGAATATCTAAAGGAATAGTCATAGCAGTTAATCCAGTTGAAATAGCTGAGGTAATTGCATTAACAAGACTAGCTGAGAGAAAGACCTATGAAGAACCAATAATAATAAGCAAGCCTTTAGATGTAGCAGCACGTGAAATCATAGGAATGGCTATGCAATACAAAGAGGTAGAGCTAAGTAGAGTATACAAAGTACTAAAGAGCTCAGAACCATTCTCTTCATTATCAATTAACGAATTCGATGAACTAATAAAGTACATGGTTAAGAACCAAGTCATAGAGTTAAACAATGGAAAACTAAGACTAGGGCCCAAATTCTACAAAATATGGAGATTCAATAAAGGTGATATTAGAAGATTATTTGTTAGAAATTTCACAGAGTTCTTCTCATTCATAGGGAATAGCTCAGAATTCATAGTCAAGTCAAAAGATAAAAACGTAGGGACGCTTGATGCTAATTACGTCTATAGATATGTCCGTGTAGGTGATAAAATTAGACTCGCAGGCAAGTTATGGAGAGTGATAAATATAGATGAGTATTCAGGCTACATAGAAGTTGCACCATCAATAGAGGATGAAGAAGGTGAAATACCTATATGGAGAGGTGAAGTAGGTAAAAAAGAATACATAGTTGCCGAAGAAGTAGGCAGAGTATTGAGTGAGATAGCTAGGGGGAAGTTATTCATACCGAAAATACTCAAATTAAATAATTCCCAAATAACTGAAATACTTAAAAACATCGCACAAGAGTATGTAAATGCAAATATACCAATACCATCATCTGAAACCATACTTATTGAGAGAAGCAGTGATTACTACATATTCACAACTCTCATAGGGGAGAGAGTTTCAGAAGCCATAGCACTAATACTACTCTATAGCATTGCTAAGAAGGAGGGTCTAGGAGTTGATGCACGCGCTTCAGCAGTAGGATTTGCTATTAAGGCAAAAAGCACTAATCCGGTAACAATGTTACTCAACATAAGTCCAGATACAGTAGATAAATTAGCTGAAGAGATAATAACCAAATTCCCTCAATTCTTTGTTAAGTTACGAGATATACAGGTAAGCTTTGGTAAAATAGGCAAGGTTAAAGAAGATGAGGAATTACTAATTAAGGAAACAGTAAGACAAGTATTATTTGAAGAACTAGATCTTGAAAAAGCTAAAGAATTCTTAAAAAGAATTAGAGAAGGAGATATTAAAATCCATATAGTGAAAAGTTCTAAACTTATGCCCCTAGCTGAATACATAATGAGAACTCCACCGATAAGATTATGGATACCCGGACTTACAACAATGATAGCACAAGCACTTAAGGATTCTGCACTTACAGTAGAGGAGTTAAGTGAAATACTAGATCTACCACACAAAACTGTTGAAAACAAGCTCAAAGAAATGAGAAAAAGTGAAAGGTATAGAGTGACATACTTCAGAGATATCGACACCAATGAAGTACGATGGGTATTATTAGAGGATCTAAGTAAGATAGCGAAATCAGAATTCTTCAAATCAAGCTTTGCACCAGAGGACCCAACTGAAACATTTATACTCTTAGTAAAACCAGTTGAAGGAGAAGAATATTACCACATACTATTCAAACCACTAGATATATTAAAGAATCCTGAAGTACTTATAAAACGCTTCCCAGTTGATGAAGCGTACGAATTGAAAATATATACAGCATCGAGACCCTTCTCAAAAGCACTCTCAATCACCTATTACTACATTACCAAGGGTGCACTACCTTATATAGCACTAAATGCCGCTACATAT
>QMXA01000198.1 GCA_003661905.1 Thermoprotei archaeon
GCTGGTGCACTCCATTTTTTAAGCTCTTTTATCAATTGTCTTAACTCTCGTCTACTTATGCTAAATGCATTTCTTCTAAATAGACATCCCTAAGACCCTATGCACTGTCGAGTCCAACCTTATAAGTATTCATCGAGAATAGTTAATGAGAATAGGGAATAACTATGCCAAGTTTTAGAATACCAGCGAAGCTCTGTGTAAGGTGTAAGACTCATAGAAGACTATGTGGATTACCTCGCTGTCCTATAATAGAGAGATTTAGAGCAGTTGTAAAGTCAGTAGTTAAGATAAAGGATAATAGGGTTGAAGGTTCAACACCTCCAAGCTTTGTTGTTGGCGAATATGGGTATCCTAAAGTCTCTATATATCTGGGCATCCCTCCAGAAATTCGGGGTTACGAGGCTTCGCTCTACGATAATCCTAAGGAGTGGTGGGGAAGAGCATCTCTACTCGATATCCTTAAATTAAGAGCTTCAATGATACATGCTAGATTACGGGTCCCTATTCCTAAACCCGAATATCTCTATGAGAAAGAAATATCATTAGCAGCTATTTCAGAAAAGCCCGTTGATGCTGAAGCAAAGCTCAAGTCATTGCCAAAGCCTAGACTAAGTATAAAAGACATGATACCTCCCATAGGTCCTGTAGCTACTACTAATTCTCTTAAGATTGTAGATAATCCTAAATTACATAGGAAATTAGAGCAAATTATATGGGATGATGTAAAAGCCCAAGAAGCTTTATGGGAACTTTATAATAGTGGAGTTTCCATATATATAATTCAAAGAGCCTTAAGTGCAGGTCTAATAGGTTCAAAGATTAGGAGAAGAATAGTTCCAACAAGATGGGCAATTACAGCTACTGATACTACTATTTCAAGGTATTTATTAAGAGAAGTGAATAGTTGCAATGAAATTACAGAGTCCAAAATATTCTTCAAATCATATTTAGGGAATAGATTTTGGATAATAATGTTCCCAGGTCCCTATAGATTTGACTGGATTGAGATATGGCATCCAGTAACAGTCTTTACTAGAGAAGCTTCAAAACCCATAATCATATATAATTATGAGAATTGGAGAGGAAAAGCAAGGTATTTAGATGGAGGATACCAAGCTGCAAGACTCTCAGTCTTAGAGTATTTAAGTTCCATTAAACGTAAAGCACATGTTATAGTTGTTAGAGAGATAACACCTGAATACTATGCTAGTGTTGGTAACTGGCACATACGAGAAACAGTGAGGAATGCATTGGCAAGTGGAGGAAGGAGTTTTACATCTATAGATGAATTACTAAGCATCATAAGGCATAGGAGTAAATACGTTGCTGAAATAGTTCATGAGCACTTAGATAAATTATCTAAACAAAGAATTCTTGATGAGTTCATATAGAATATCTTGACCTATCTTCACGCCATCCATACTTACCTATTAATGGGACAAATACACAGTAAGTCCCGTATTCGTACTTAATCTTATCTTTACTAATCCTCTTAACTATAACTAATCTTTGCTCCCACATATGTCCTACTGGTGCTACTATTCTACCACCAACAGCAAGTTGATTAAGTAGAACTTTAGGAATAGTGGGTGCAGCTGCGGTAATTAATATTCTATCGAAAGGCGCTAGTTCTGGAACTCCACCCGAACCATCACCAACAATTACTGTTACGCAATCACCATAACCTGCTTTGACAAGATTTCGCTGTGCAAAAGCTGCTAGTGGAGCTATTCGTTCAATGGTGAATACATGTCCGTATTTTGGTCCATGACAAATAATCTCAGCTACTACAGCTGCATGATATCCTGACCCAGCTCCTATTTCAAGAACTATATTACCGGGTTCTGGATCTAGGGCTTCGGTCATCATGGCAACCATGTGTGGAGCACTTATTGTCTGACCCCATCCTATGGGTAAGGGATGATCCATATATGCTAATTCCTTATACTTACCAGGTACGAAGAGTTCTCGAGGAACAGTGCTCATAGCTTTTGCAACTTTCTTAGAAGTAATTATACCTTCGTTAATTAACCTCTGTACCAATTCCTTACGTAGTTCATTGTATCCAGAATTCATCATATACACCGGATAAGGAGTTTTCTACATTTAAATGATACTTATACAGGGAGATTAGGTTAGCGATACAGAAGGGGTCCTCTGTGTTTGTGAAACGTGTAGCATATGAAGTTGTAATTGCTAGAGGTCATCCAAATATCAAAGCTACGCATAAATCAACTATTGAAATAACTAAGGATCATTACTTAACACCTAGGGGGGACTGTATTATTGGCATAGTAGCTAATAAAGCTCCAAGAGACTTTTCTAACGAATTCAAACAAGTTGTGAAATCTAGTAAATCACTCATCTTAGCTATTCTCATTGGTGGGGGTTTCATTGATGTAGTTGTAGGTTATGGATCCGAGAATCTCACTCTAAATGATGATGAAAAGATCATTCTTAGAAAAAGTACGTACATCGCACCAAATACCGTAATGATAAGAGCTAATAAAGCTGCAAAGGATTTAAGAAGAGATTTAGTGAATTACTTGAAAAGCTCTGAAGCGAAGCTAGTGACAGTATTAATAGCTCTTAGAATAGAGGATTAGTATGAATGAAATACTTAGGCTAAGTAATAGAAAATACCTTATGAGGATTAATTCCTTACCCCTAGTAGGTCATATAGCTTTTGGAATTATTGATAGAGGTACTAATATACTTCAAATAAGACCAACTACACTATGCCCTCTTAATTGTATATTTTGTAGTGTTGATGCTGGCCCTCTCTCTAGGTATAGACAAACAGAGTATATAGTTAATAAAAAACTACTAATTAAATGGACAAAAGCTATTGTTAAGTATAAAGGTGAAGTTTTAGAAGCTCTTATCGATGGTGTAGGCGATCCATTAACATATGCTGAAATAGTTGAATTAGTTAGAGATTTGAAGAAATTCATTCCCCGTGTAGCTCTTGAAACTCATGGCGCATCACTAAGTAAAGAACTCATAGATAAACTAGCTAATGCAGGTCTGGATAGAATTAATCTAAGTATAGATACCCTAAATGATGAGAAAGCAAAATATCTCCAAGGTGTAAAGTGGTTCAATATACATAGGGTTATGAAACTTGCTGAATATATAGTGAAAGAAACCCCGATAGATCTACACATAACTCCTGTATGGATTCCGGGTGTAAATGATCGTGATATTGAGGAGATAATAGAGTGGAGCTTAGATATAGGAGTTGGTAAGAAATTTCCGCCTCTAGGCATACAGAAATATGTCAAACATAAGTATGGTAGGAAAGTAAAGGGTGTAAAGGAAGTTAGTTGGAGAGACTTTGAAAAGTTTCTTGAAA
>QMXA01000199.1 GCA_003661905.1 Thermoprotei archaeon
AGAGATGGTAAAATCAGGGTAACTATCAAACCTAGAGAGGTGTACTTGGAATTCGATTTGTTAAAAGCATGGTTCAAAAACAGAGTTAAGGGTTATGATTTAGGAGGGTTAGTGCTAAAGGAGGAAGAGCTGATTATTACTTTCAAAAAACCTACAAGGAAAGGAAGTACAGTTGAGTATATTGGCTGGGATTTGAACCTCTACAGCCTCGATGGATTTTCTCCAAAACATGGCTGGATTAAACCTGAACCCCTACATTCTTATAGTTAGAAAGACTAAGTGAAAATAGCGACGTTTATAGACTGGTCTAGCAATTAAGATAAGAGGAGGGAATGGAAAATTCGCGTGGGTGAGTTAATTGGGTATAGTTAGGGAGCTATTGCTTGTTAAAGGCGAAAGGAAGGCTAAGAAGCTGGTTATTTTATTCGATAGTGGCGCTGCAAGGTCGCTTGTCAGAAGCGAGGTCGCAAAAGAGTTGACTACGCCGAAAGAATTGCCTATCCCAGTCGAGATTGTAGTAGCCGACGGCCACAAGGTTAGTTGCAGAAACTACTGTAATCTGGTAGTTGAAGTTGGAGGTAAAGAAATAGTTATACAACCCCTATTAGTTGATAGTCTGCCAGTACCACTAATTTTCGGGGCCCTCGAAATGGAAGCCTACATGATCAAGCTAGACCTAGCAAGAAGAAAACTAGACCTATCAGAATTTACAGGCAGCATGCTAACCCTATAACCGTTCTATCTCTAGAGCTTTTCTTGGGGGATGGTTCGTTAGCAAAGGGTAAGTTCGTAGTAGGTTTAAGCGATATTGATGTGGTAGTGATTACTAAGGAAGATCTTGGTAAAAATAGATTTATGTTGAAAGCTATAGAGAATACTGATGTTGAAATAACCTTTTTAAGTATTGATGAAGTTTTCCACGCCATACGTACTGGTAATCAGTTCGTCATAGACGCTATAATTAACGGTAAGGAAGTTTATGGAAATATAAAGAATGAAATCCTAAAGTACATAAGTAAGCTTCACTAAGTTCTATAGTAAAGCTAGAACTTATTATAGCTTTATCTAGATGTTTGTAGAGTAGTTAAAGTGAGGTTTATATAGTTGCTTTTCTAAGCTTTTACTGAGAATTATGGTTGATATACTCTCTCTGCTTTCAGCTATAGGTGGTCTAGGCGGACTGGCTGTAATTATCAGTGTCGCTTTTTGGTTGGGTAAAAAGTTTGCTCAAATTGATGAGAGGTTTAAGCTAATCAATGAAAAGTTTAAGATAATAGATCATAGATTTCAAGAAATTGATAAGAGATTTGAAGAGATTGATAAAAGATTTGTAGCAATTGACTCAAGGTTCAAATCAATAGAGGGAGAATTAAAGGAAATAAGAGAGAGACTTGGCAGGGTTGAGGGAAAGCTGAGAGAGCATGATTTAAGATTTGATAGGATTGAGAACTTTCTCTATCGCTTAACTACAGCTATAAAGAGTATTAATGAATTTACGATTGATATTCTAGGATATGAGGGAGTTTTGAGGAAGGAAGCTGTAGATTTAATTAAAAGAGAAACATCACGTATTCTTTCCTTTGTTTCGCCAAATCCTCTAACTAAGTATGAGAAGCAGAGGTTGAAGGAGTTATTGGAGAAGGATGAATTGACTCTTGAGGAGGCTGAGGAACTTTATGAAATTGCTAATAAAGTTCTTGAGGAGCACGGTGATAAGATTGAAGCATGGAAATTGCTTTGGTATTCAAGATTTTGGATAGCTTATAATTGGAGGAAAATGAAGGAGACTGAAAAAGAAGGCTAAGAAGTAACTTTGGTGGGCTCCTGAACTGAAGCGTGAAACTGTGTTATTTTATAGCTTTTTATATCATTATGTGTCTTTTTATTCCTCTTAGTGCTATTATGTATGCCGATGCTGTATGGATATCTAATCCTAAATCATTAGCTAATATCTTAGCACTTATTGATGAATATGCTGGATCAACCTTTATCAATAAACCATCTACTTTAGAAATTAGGACTTCCATTTGTTGAATAAATTGCCTTAAAGCCATCTTGGATATTTTTCTTTTAGAAGTTTTACTACCTTTAGCTCTTAGTTTAGAAAGCTTCTCGATAACGTAATATTTCACACCGTGATCTCTGGCATACTTAACGAGTTTGGCTATAGCCTCCTGCCTAATGGTCTCTGCCTTATTCTCTGGAAATCCATGAGGGGTTACTTCTGGGAAATGCTTATTCTTAATATCTCTTATGATACCCTCCCTATCTATGATCACCATGCATATCCTATCTGGGTTGAAGTCAAAGCCAGCAAAATAACCAACAATCTTAGCCTTAGACTCCTTTCGCATATATTTTGTATAAAGTTTGAGTGGGATGTTAACATGAACCTCAAACCTACTGTTCTTCAAGTAAATTCCTGCTCCATAAGAGACTCCAGAGCTTATTAACTCATTCTCCTCATCTTCCCCATAACATTGATGAGAATAGTAAAAGCAGAATCACACGACAGAGAAACAAGAGCGCATTTTTAATATTGGCTGAAATTGATTCTAGGTTTTCCTTAGTTACAGGCTCTGCTATGTAGATAACTCCATGAGTTGCTTTGGATAATAATGGTTTTCTCGTAAAGTCTAGATCTCTAGTCAATACGGTTCTATTAAGAGCATTGGCTAAGCTTACTACCTCTTCGTCCTTTATTCCCCTATACTCTGTTCTTGGTATCCATATCACATCGATTCCTTGTTTAATTAACTTCTTAATTAATGGCTTAGGTATATTTTCGTTAGCTAGAAGTTTCAACGGCTATAACCTCTACCTTCTTTAAAGATTCTAGTGCATATCTTATAGCTTCTAGAATAGCTTCTCTAGGAATTTCGTAGTTTTCTGCAATTTCATCGATGTTCCATCCGACTGAAAGAGCCTCTAATATATCATCTACAGTTATACGGGTACCTTTTATGGTGGGCCTGCCGCCTCTACGTCCAGGAACTACTTCAAGATACTTATACCCAACTAAAATAACCATGATCCAAACACCTTACTACTGTATATACGTTAAATACATAGATAAAACTATTTCAGTAGATTTATGCACTAATTTTAAACGTAAAACACCTAAGCGAGTTCTATGATGTCGAGGAGGAGTACTTTGGTTTGGGTTATCAGGAGAAGTTTATATGACTAGTGGGAGGTTAATAAACCTAAGAGAATTAGGTAATGATTTCTTTGTTTCCTCTCAATCCACTCAATATTCTTCCAGATGATGTCTATTGCTTTTTGAAGGAGATACTTATAGCTATTCAAAAACTCAGATATGTCATATCTGTGTTAA
>QMXA01000200.1 GCA_003661905.1 Thermoprotei archaeon
ATATATCATAATGTAATATAAATGCTAAAAATGATTTAGGGGCATCAGTTACTCATTTAATTATATTAGTTTAGTTAAATATATTAATCCTCAAGATCTTCCTGCTAATAGATGAAGAAATGGGATTTCTGAAAATGATGATGCCCCTACCTTCTGATTATTTCTCTTAATAACTAAGATACATTTAGAATATTGCTAAAACTCAAGCATAGAACATTTATATTTGGTATCTGCTCTCAGAGTAAATGGTTGATAGAGTTGAGCATCAGCTCTGACTTCATGGACTTTGCTTTCATGTGCAAACATGAAAAGCCTCAGCAAAGAGGGAAAAAAGTCGCTATAATAGGCGCGGGACCAGCTGGACTAGTAGCTGCAGGATACTTAGCGTGCCAGGGATATAGCATAGATGTATACGATAAGTTACCGGAACCCGGCGGTCTTTTACTCTTTGGAATACCTGAATTCAGAATTCCATCATCAAGAGTAAGAGGTGGTATAAATATCCTTAAGGAAGTTTTTGAAGTTAACTTTATTCAAAAAACAAAAGTATTTTGTGGAAGCAAGGAATTTGAGGAGGGAGATGAGTTCGTATCCAGTGAAGTGAATTTAGAGGAGTTAATATCAAAATACGATGCTACATTAATAGCTACAGGTGCCTGGAAATCAAATAAGCTCAATATACCAGGTGAGGATTTGGAAGGTGTTTATATAGCTCTTGAGTATCTTCATAAATACAGACTAGCTGAACATAACTACATACCAAAGGACTCCGTACCATCACTAGGTGGAAAAGTTGCAGTTATTGGAGCTGGCTTGACAGCCGTTGATGCTGCAATACATGCAAAGTTAATAGGTGCTAGAGAAGTATATGTTATGTACCGTAGGACAATAAATGAAGCACCTGCAGGTAGGTATGAAATAGAGAAGCTGAAATCTATGGGAATTAAGTGGATGGAGCTCACAATTCCTAAATCGATAATAGGTGATAAGAGAGTTAAAGGTATTGAACTTTTAAGAGCCAGATTAGGACCACCTGATGCTAGTGGTAGACCACGACCTGAACCAATACCCAATAGTGAATTCATTGTTGAAGTAGATTCAATACTAATAGCTATAGGTGAAAGACCAACACCTCCATTTAAGGATGAGTGTGCAGGAATAAAGGTGGATAGAAAGAGGAGAGTAGTTGTGAACAAGAATTACATGACATCTAGAGAAGGAGTATTTGCTGCAGGTGATGTAACTACAGGTCCTTGGAATGTTGGTAAAGCTATTGGAAGTGGACTAAGAGCGGCTAGAGCTCTACATCTTTATCTTTTATCGAGGTGATAAGTATGTCTGAAGGTAACAAATCATATAGAATTCATGTAGTAGATCTAAGCACATGTATAGGTTGTGAAACCTGCCAAGAAGTATGTAGTTTCATAAACAATGACAAAGCATTTATTAAGGTATACAAAGTTCATGGAGGCATACCCGTACCTCTCAATTGCAGACACTGCGAAAAAGCTGCATGCATGGAGGTTTGTCCAACACTCGCTATATATAGAGATGAAAGTGGTGCAGTATTAATAAATCCAGCAAGATGTATTGGGTGTAAACTCTGCATAATGGCATGTCCATTTGGAATACCTGAAATGGATCCAGTTGATAAAGTGGTTATAAAATGTGATCTCTGCTCATTAAGAAGAAGCAATGGGCTTAGTCCAGCATGCTCTGCTATGTGTCCATCAGCTGCTATACTCTATGGATCTCCAGAAGAGGTTCTTAAACTTGCTCAAAGCAGAGTTGCTGAGAGAATTGCCAGGGCTAAGGTTTTAGGAGAACTAGAGCTGGGGTTAAAATCATGGCTTCTATAGGTAAAAGACTTTGGTATCTAAAGAAAGCTATTGAAATAGGAACAGTTACTAAAAGATATCCCTTCGAACCTACAGAACCCCCTGAGGGATCAAGAGGAAAACCTGTAATAGACTTTACTAAATGCATTGGATGTGGTGCATGTGCTAATGTCTGTACACCTCAAGCATTAAGGTTCATAGATCTAAAAGAGTATAAGCGATTAGAATTATTTTATGGGCGCTGCATATTTTGTGGTATGTGTCAAGAAGCTTGCCCTGTAGATGCTATTCAGTTAACAAAGGATTTTGAACTAGCTACTGATGATTTAAATGATCTTTACGTAGTTATTGAATTAAAATCCGTAAGGTGTGAGATATGCAATAAATACTTCACTACGAAGAGAATAATATTAAAGATAAATGACGAGGTGAGAGATGTGATTGAGGAAATAGAATACACTAAACTATGTCCAGAATGTAGGAGGAAAGAATCATCAACAAAGTTAGTAGGTTGGAGAGCCCTAGGCTGAGAATAATGAAACTTCAAACGAGTACTAGAAACTTACTAAGAAACTTAGCAAGAAATTGGCTAGGATATCTAGATGGAGATAAGGTTTTCAAACAATATGTGAGGGAGGTTATTGAACCATCAACTTCTACCGAAGAGCTTAATTCTAGATTTATTCGTTTTTTGGAAAACATTGAAAGCTACAGAATTAAAGAGGTTCTTAAGAAACTTCACAGTAGATTAATAAGTGAACTACGCTGAAGAATAATTATTACTTACTTCTACCATACTATTTCAATACCCCAGTGCCATTTATAGCTTTCAAACCTAAGTATATCATTTACAGCGTAAATTTCTATAGATAGTAAAAGTAAGTATCTACGAGTCTAGTTATGTATGGTAAGACATTGACAAGAGATCTTAATGAAGAGATAGTTGAGTGCATAGAAAGGATAAAACACACATATCATCAAAACTAAGATCTGTAGATAAATTAAACAAGCTTGAATTCGATGAGAAATGTAGATTATGGGATGAAGTAAGGTATGCAATACTCGAGGATATTGCTAACTGCATTGTAAGAATGTTCAGTGAAAAGTACATAAGGGCTATATATTTCATAGATTTGAGCGGTGAAGAAGTAGCTCGTGAGGGTTTTGGCAGAGATATAGATTTGATAATAGAAGTATGCATAGATTACTAAGTAGTTTAAGGGAGCTTAAATCTTTAACAACAGCTCCAAGAATAGTTGAAGTGCATATTATTAGATTTGGTAAACGTGATTTCTACTCACAGTGTAATTATAAAGCAGATACACACCTCCAATATTACTTTGGAAACGTGAAGCAATGTAGCTTAATAACCGCTATTCTTCCTAAACCACGCTGCTCAGGAATTTGAGTCTATGCAATTACGAAGTAATTGCATAGACTCAAATTCCTGAGCAGCGTGGTTTAGGAAGAATGGCGG
>QMXA01000201.1 GCA_003661905.1 Thermoprotei archaeon
AATCTATACCCTACTAGCGTTACTTGAAAGACGTCTGGATTCATTAATATGACATACACTAACAGTAGTATAACCAGTAATGCTGGAATTGCTTCTTCAACCTTCACCTTCTTCACCACCCCTTACATGCATAAAGGCTAACAATAACACGGTAACTCCACCAGCATAAACCGATAATTGAAAAACAGCAACATAGGGAGCCCCTATCAGGTAATAAATTACCGAGAGAAACACGTTCATTATCGTGAAGGCTAGGATTGATTTAAAGAGATCTTTGACCTCAACAGCTACAAGTGCGAATATTATCGTTAAAATTGAAAAGAGATAATGAAGCCACATCCTTGTCACCTATTTAACTAATAGATCTTTCTTATTAAATGCTATATTTTCGAAGATATCTGATAATTCTATGGCTTTAACTGGACAGTATTCGGCACAAGATCCGCAGTAAATGCATCTGTACATGAAGAATATCGGTCGTTTCCCCCTTTCATCTTCAATTATCTTAATAGCCTGAGCGGGGCATACTCTAAAGCACATTTGGCATCCAATACATTTATCTCTGTTGAATATTATTCTACCTCTAAATCCTTTTGGCAGATGAACTAATTCTCTTTCTTTAAATGGATAAAGAATTGTTGCACGCTTCTTTAACAGATTTTTGTAAATCTCGCTTACCATATAACCCGGCCTAGGCATTAAAACACCACCCTCACAATTAGAACTGATATTAGAGATAGGGGAATAAGATATTTCCAGGAAAGGACAAGCATTTGGTCTACTCTTAACCTTGCAAATAAGGCTCTTAAAGTCGTTAATACCAAGAGTACGATTATGGATTTGATGATAAAGTACAAGGTATAGAAGACTATTTCCAATCCGGGAACAACAGGGCCAAGGGGCCCTCCTAAAAATAGCGTAGCGCCTAGTCCACATAGGAGCAATGTTTCTACATCTTTTCCAAGTCTAAATAGTGCTAATTTTTTCCCAGAATATTCTACGAGCCAACCTGCGACTATCTCTTGCTCGGCCTCGGGTATATCAAATGGTATTCTTTCAAGCTCTGCTTGAGCCGTTATAGCAAATATTATGAACGCCAGAAAGTTAGGTCCTAGAATATGCCATATACTGCTTTGGCTTTCGACTATGTTTTTAATAGTTAGTGAGCGTGAGGATATAGCTACGCTTACAATTGAAAGCATAAATGGAATCTCGTATCCTATAAGCTGTAAAACTGCTCTTTCAGCTCCTATAGTCGCAAACCTATTTGTAGAAGCCATTCCAGCAGTGTACACTAGTATAGAAATTATAGTCAATAAGGCTACGAAAAAGATCAAGTCTCCAGTAAATGATATAACTCCGGTCGTTCCACATATCGGCAGGAATAGAGTAAGTAGAAGGTTTATTGCGAAAAATAGTATTGGAGTTAAAGTAAACAGGAATTTATCAGCTCCTTCTGGAATTATATCTTCTTTTGATAGCAATTTTATAAAATCAGCTAATGGTTGAAGTATTCCATGTGGTCCAGCATATAATGGTCCAATTCTATTTTGAAGTCTAGCGTAAAATTTTCTATCTATCCACTCGTACAGCAGGGAAAGCACTCCTATGAAAGCAAAACCTGGGAATAATATCATTTCAATTATCTTGTACAAAGCTTCAATCATGCCTCTCAAACCTCTTCAAAGAATATCTTACAAGCTCATTATAAGTCCAAACCCAGCTTTTACTTTTTTCAATATCTATAAACATTACTCTACCTGTACAGCAAAGACAGGGGTCAATTGATCCAAATATGATTGGAATATCGGCAATATATACGATATAGTCGCCTCTAGAAGTTAGCATTCTAGCGGTAGATGGTATGTTTGCTAGAGTGGGGGTTCTGACCTTATACCTGTATGGTTTATCGCTTCCATCAGATCTAACATAGTGTAGAAGTTCGCCTCTCGGTGCTTCTACCCTGCTAACTGATTCTCCGGGCGGCGGTCTTACTATTACTGGCATTCTAATCCTATACTCGCCGGAAGGTAAGTGGTCTAAACTATATCTAACCATGTTAATACATTCCAAGATTTCATCAACTCTTACAAGTATTCTAGCATAAACATCACACGTATCGTAGGTGACTACGTTAAAAGGTACCTCATCGTGGGCAATGTATGGATCATCGGCTCTGATATCATGTTTTATGCCGGAAGCTCTTAGTACTGGACCTACTGCAAAAAGCTCTATAGCTTCACGAGGCTTAAGAATGCCGACATTCTGTGTTCTTACTAGCACAGTGGGTTCTTCCATGACAACTTTTTTGAAATATTTAGTCCTTTCCTCTAAATAATCGAGACTTTTTCTAATTTTTTGCTCTATCTCAGGCGTGATATCTCTTCTAACTCCTCCAATAGTATTGTATGCGGTGACTACACGATTTCCAGTAATTGTCTCGAGTAGATCTAAAACTTTCTCTCTATCTCTCCACACGTACATGAATAAAGTTTCAAATCCTATTTGATGTGCTGCGAGTCCAAGCCATAGAAGATGACTGTGTATTCTGCTTAGCTCTTCGACTATGAGCCTAAGATATTTAGCCCTAGGAGGAATCTCTTTGCCAAGTAATTGCTCAATGTTCTGTGTATAGCATAAGGTATGAGCCGCGTTACATATACCGCATATTCTCTCAGCTAGAAATATTCCTTTCATATAATCTCTATATTCGAATCCTTTTTCAATGCCTCTATGAGTATAGCTGACATTTATTTCGACATCTATGACTTGTTCTCCTTCGACCTTGAATTTCATGAGAAGGGGTTCTGGATGAACGTGATGCTGAGGCCCTATGGGAATATAAAAACTCATGATTTCACCTCAATGGCTTGGGATGTTCGGCTTCATAATCTTTTCTGAGCGGATAAACTCCTTCAGGCCAGTCTTCAGGAAGAATGAAACGCTTTAGATTTGGATTGCCTTTAAAAACTATTCCGAGCAAGTCATAGGCCTCTCTTTCATATAATTCGACTCCTCTAGCTATATCGCATATGCTATCAATGACAGGGTCATCTTTAGAGATTTTAACTTTAACAGAGACTGAAATTCCATATCCTATGTGGGCAATAACTTCAAAATGATCCTTAGCATCAACGCCAGTTATAGCTTCAACGTGTTTCATATCAAGGTCGTGCAGAAGGAATTTTACTACATCCTTGTAGCATTCCTTACTGACTTCGACAAATACTCTTCTCTTCATAGGTATTTTACACTCGACTATTTTATCGCCGAATTTCTCTTTCAATATATTAATT
>QMXA01000202.1 GCA_003661905.1 Thermoprotei archaeon
ATGCAGCTTCTGCGGTTCTCAAGTAGAGCCGGGGACAGGATTGATGTTTGTTAAAAATGATGGGTCAATACTCTGGTTCTGTTCAAGCAAGTGCTTTAAAAGTTACCGAATGAAAAGAGATCCAAAGAAATTACCTTGGACTGATAAATATTTAGGGAAAGAACTTAAGAAGAAATAGAAGGGGATTATAGCTCCATGTCGATGCAACGAACATTAGTAATTATTAAACCCGATGCTGTAGAGAGAGGTCTTATCGGAGAAATAATAGCTAGATTTGAAAAGAAGGGCTTTAGAATTAGAGGACTCAAGATGATAAGGTTAAATCGTGAACTCGCTGAGAAACTCTATGATATCCATAGAGGAAAGCCTTTCTTTGAAGAATTGATAAAATTCATAATGAGCGGACCCATAGTAGCTATGATTCTTGAGGGAAGCAGTGCCATTGAAGTAGTTAGGAACATGATAGGCCCTACAGATGGTAGAAAAGCACCACCAGGGACCATAAGAGGTGATTACTCACTTGATATAAAAATGAATATAATCCATGCAGCTGACTCCCTTGAGAGAGCTAAGTACGAAATTTCACTCTTATTTAAGGAGGATGAAATTCTATAAGTTAGCCATAAGAACTTCCATATACCATTCTAATTATGTTCTTGAGGATAGCCCTGCTCTTAGTTTTGATTATTACACTATCACCATACTCATCAATAAACACTTTATTCTGGAATCTTTGAATAATCAAGTCCTTGAATTCTCTTGGTACGATAATTATGTACTCACCATCAGGACTTTTCTTAAAATAATTTGATAACTGGTGTTTTCTACCCAAAACCTCCACACCTTTAATTTGAAGAAGCAAACTAACTCATAAATTCCACTAGATCTAGTGCTATGTATAGAAGGGGTTTGCAATGTCCCAGAAAATTGAGAAAACAAAATTACGTCAACCAATTGTGGTGGTACTGGGACATGTTGATCACGGAAAAACTACATTACTAGATAAAATTAGAGGGACAACAGTCGTTAAAAAAGAACCAGGAGAAATGACCCAGCATGTAGGAGCAAGTCTTGTTCCTGCGAGTGTTATAGAAGCAATAGCAGCTCCTCTCAAGAAAATGATACAATTTAAGCTAAAAATCCCAGGTTTATTATTCATAGATACACCAGGTCATGAAATGTTCACTAATTTGAGAAAGAGAGGTGGTAGTGTAGCTGATATAGCGATTCTCGTCATAGATATAATGGAAGGTGTACAACCTCAAACTGTTGAAAGCATAGAGATTTTGCGAGAAAGAAAAGTTCCATTCGTCGTAGCAGCAAATAAGATAGATAGAATACCTGGATGGAGATCTCAGCCAGATGCACCGTTTATAAAATCCATCAAAATACAGAGCCCTGGAGCTATTAGTCTCTTAGATAGATTGCTATATAGAATCATAACCCAATTAGCTGGTTTAGGATTCATAGCCGGTAGATTTGATAAAATAAAAGACTTTACAAGAACTGTAGCAATAGTTCCTGTATCTGCTAAAACAGGTGAAGGAATACCAGAGCTCCTAGCTGTTTTAGCAGGTCTTACGCAACAGTACATGACTAAGAAACTCATGTTCACTAAAGGACCTGCTAGAGGTGTTGTTCTTGAAGTTAAAGAAACTCCTGGACTTGGAACCTCTATAGATACTATCATATATGATGGTATTATAAGGCGTGGAGATATAATAGTGGTTGGAGGTATTGAAAAACCAATAGTAACTAAGGTAAGGGCATTACTAATGCCCCAACCACTAGATGAAATTAGAGCACCAACTAAGAAATTCATAGATGTTGATGAGGTAATTGCTGCTGCAGGTGTGAAGATAGTTGCAGCTAATTTAGAGAATGTCCTTGCTGGGTCACCTCTATATGTAGTACCAGATGAATCAAGAATAGAAGAGTACGTAGGTAAAGTAAGTGAAGAAGTTGCACAAATAAGAATAAAGACCGATACCATAGGAGTTGTAGTAAAGGCTGATACACTAGGTACATTAGAAGCCCTTGTAAATGCATTGAAGAGAAAGGGTATCCCCGTTAGACTAGCAGATGTAGGGCCTTTATCAAAGAGAGAAGTTATAGAAGCATCTATAGTTGCGAAGGAGAATAAATATTATGGTGTTGCTTTATTATTCAACGTAAAGCCTCTACCTGATGCTGAAGAATACGCTTTAAGAGAAGGTGTAAAGATATTTAGACATAACATAATCTATAGATTAATTGAAGAATATGAAGAATGGTTAAAGAAAGAACGTGAACTAGAGAAACAGCGTGAACTTGCAAGACTAATAAGACCCGGCAAGATAAGAATCTTGCCAGGTTATGTGTTTAGAAGAAGTGAACCAGCAATTGTAGGTATTGAAGTTCTAGGAGGATTGATAAAACCAGGCTATCCCCTTATGAGAGATGATGGAAAGCGCATAGGAGAAATAATGCAGATCCAAGATAGGGGTAAGTCGATACCTGAAGCTAGAGTTGGAATGGCTGTAGCTATATCGATAAAAGGACATGTAATGATTGGAAGACATGTAAGCGAAGGAGATGTATTGTATATAGATATTCCAGAGCAGCATGTCGTAACACTAATGACTAAGTATAGAAGCGAACTTAGTGATGATGAAATCTTAGTTTTAAAAGAAATAGTAAAGATTAAAAGGAAAATCAATCCACTATTCGCATCAACAATTCCTAATATATGAGTTCTCGGAACCCATAGACTCATATATCTCTTATACTACTTCAACCTTTAGATCCTAGGTATAGTGCAGAGGTGAATATGAAGTGCCAGAATTCAAAATAGTGATCTCAGATCCTAAAGCTAAGAGCGATAAAGGTATTGGTGTAAAGGTCATTGGAGATTCAGAGCTTAAGTATGGAGTGGATGAAAAGGAGGGTAAGAAAATTCCTAGAGCGAAAGTAAATCCTCGCTTACTGAAAATATTAAATGCTGAGTTAGGATTCATAACTATACGTATATGGAAGAGTAAAGAAAGTAGAGAAAAAGTTAATTTCACATTTCATGCGATTCCTGACGAATCTCTCGATGTACAAGTAATTAAAGTTCCAGAAGACCTTTTAAGAGAGAAATTGGGAGTTTCAGAAATCATAGGAGAGGTATTTAGAACTAGATCTTTTCAAGTAGTAATAAGTGGTGATAAAGCCCAACAACTTCTAGGTCTAAGAATTGGTGATAGATTTGATGGTTCAATAGTAGGATTACCGGGTAAAATACTTGAGATTCGTGGAGG
>QMXA01000203.1 GCA_003661905.1 Thermoprotei archaeon
CAATTAATAGGTATTGGTAGTTTATTTGAGGGATTAGGAGGAGGGAATTTCTACGTAATTGGAGTTATAGTCGGTAGTATCATAGTACTTCTCTGGACTTATATTGCTGGTATATGGAGTGTAGCAACTACTGATGCTTATCAAGGTCTATGGATGCTTATGGCAGCTTCTACATACATAATATGGCTCTTTCTATTTCTATACCCAAGTAATAATGTAGATCTATTAGAAGTTCTCCACATACTAGGCGAGAAAGGTCTACTTGGGCTATCTAATTTCTGGTCAATACCTGTATTCCTAGCATTTACACTTCCATGGATACTTTTCGCAGTTACAAATCCCCAAGTAGTACAAAGACTCTACATGCCAAGAGACGAAAAAGCTCTTAGAAGAATGATAGAGCTCTTTGCAGTTTTCGGCTTCTTCTACACAGTCGTAGTTGTTTTAATCGGTCTTGGAGCTCGTGGCCTTTCCGAGTTGGGAACTATACAATACATCGAGGTTAGAGATCTCGTTACACCAATCCTAATTAGTTTTGCACATCCCCTACTCTCAGCAATAATATTTACAAGTATAGTAGCTGCTGCAATATCAACAGCTGATTCAATAATCCTAACTCTAGCTAGTGCTGCTTCGAGAGATTTATATCTAAGACTATCTTCATTACCTTCTGAAAAACGCTCATTAATTATAGGGTACATGACTATAGTGCTACTAGTTATAGTAACTTCACTCATAGCAATGATTAGACCTGGATTCGTTGTTGAGATGTCAGTCTTATCATCGGTTATACTCCTACCTCTAGCACCAATAACTATAGCTGCCTGGATCATGCCTAAAAATATTATTAATGAGAGAATATCCCTATACGCAGTTATTGGATTACTGCTTGGAGTTGCACTTAGTTTATACGCAGCAATTATCTATGGACCTAAAAAAGCCTTTATAACAACATGGCTTAGTTTCCCAATATCGGGCTGGGTGTTGATTATAACAAGTATCATTATCTTGATAGGATATATGGTGGAGAGTATTAGAAGTAAAAAGTAAAATACATAGATGAAGCATTGATTATATCCGGATGGAACTATGAAGAATTTAATCTTATTAATAGGCTTCACCTATTTTGATAAATACTTCTTCAATCCATCAGAGGATGTTGTAAGAGCTCTAGATAGAACTAATATTAGGGGTTACAGAATTACAGCAATAATACTTCCAGTCTCTTTTAAGAGAGCTCTAAATAAATTATGCAAAGCTATTGAGGATCTTAAGCCAAGAATCGCCCTAGGCATTGGACTTGCACCTAAAATAAATAAGCCTGTAATAGAGTTAGTAGCAGTAAATGTAGCTCATGCTGAGTACGGTGATGTTGATGGATATAAACCATTCTGTGAATTTCTAGAGCCAAAGGCGCCATTCACTGTAAGTACTAATTTACCTTATCGAAAATGTTTAGAGAAATGCAAAAGAAGAGGATTGAAATTAGATGTAGGAGTGAGCATAGGTACTTATCTATGTAATGCTGTAGCATACACCCTCATATCCAAGATTAAGAGTTATGGCGGTACAGCGGGTTTTATCCATATACCCCCTCATACGGATCTAGCAATGAGGTTGAGATTACCTAACTACATACCTTTACATGAGATTATAGAAACCGTAAGATGTATATTGGAGATAACAATTGAAGAAATAGAGGATCTTAATAAATAAGCTTATCTTACTTAACTACATGGAACATAGAGGTAGTAATATGTCTGAAATTAGGAAATCCGGTAAAGTATTTTACATTAAACTACCCAACAATACTAAGGCTTACCTACTCTTCAACATTAAAGAAAACGTCATGGAGATATTAGAAACTTATACACCACCGGAATATAGAGGTAGAGGTATTGCATCTAAGATTCTAAAACACGCACTAGAATTTGCCAAGGAAAAGAATTTGAAGGTAAGACCTATATGTAGTTACTCAATACACTTCTTCATTAAGCATCCAGAGTATCGTGAATTATTAGTTGAAGAACTCAAGAATTGTGATTTAAGAAAACTCTTTGAACAAAGACTCAGTGAGGAAAGAGCTAAGCGCAAACGATAGTAAGTTACAAATAGATAGTTATTACTAATTAAATAACTCCAATAAACATAGCTATGATTATAATCATCACTAGAACTAACGAGAAAAGCGTTAGTATTCCATGAGATCCTCTTTTCCTTTTTATATTTAGAGCAGCAATTAACAATATCTGCATAAAGCTCAAAGTTAGTAATGTGAAGTAAAAGAGATTCCTACCTACATCCCTCAATACACTAGTTATAAGAACTAAGACAGTCATTAATATAAATATGAAATACTCGAATTTCATAATCTATCACCTAAGGAACATGTAGTCCTAAACCCTTTAGGATCATACGCAATGATAAGTACATAGCAATTGCTATGAATATTGTTTTTAGAGTCTTTGACCTTAGTTTAGAAGTTATGCTTGGTCCTAAGTAAGCTCCTATAGCAACTCCAAGAGCTGTTGAGGATGCTATTGATGACATTAATAGGTTATTAACATAGCCATTAGTTACACCTATAATAGCTGAGTAAGACATGAGAGATACGCTTACAGCTATGGCCTCCTTTATGGGCTGTCCAGCGATAAATATCAATGCCGGTACATAAACGAGACCACCACCAATACCTAGCAGATTAGAGGCAAAGCCTGCAGCTACAGCTATTAAGCCTAGTGCAAATCTTGATACATAACCATTAAATGATATAGATAATGACTCACTACCCTTTCTAAAAATAAGAGTAATTAAAGCAAAAAGAGTAATGATACCAAAGATAATACTAATCATAGTAGGTTTTAATATTCTAATAGTCAATGAACCTAATAAAGCACCTGAGATAGTAGGTACTGATAATATAGCTGATAAGTCTTCTCTCAATAAGCCAAGTCTATAATACCTCACTGTAGACATGAGTGATGTAAGTATTATTGATGAGAGGCTTACAAAAATTATGTATTTTATAGAGTCAACACCATAGATAAAAGTTAACATTGGAACTATAACAAAACCACCACCTAGACCTAGCATAGAGCCTAACAACCCAGCTACAATACCTATAGCAAGTGCTATTAACTCCTCAATCATTAACAGCACCATTAACAGAGATACACAAATCCTTAAAATAGTACTTGAAGTTCATAAAGTCTATATATCATTGTTTATTATTTTAATAAACTTAGAAGGG
>QMXA01000204.1 GCA_003661905.1 Thermoprotei archaeon
ACAGCTGCAGCAACTCTTATACCTGAATAAGGAGAGTATGAATTCGCAAGAACTCTCGAAGCATCTTCGATAAGCTTCTCAATAATTTGAGAGCTCATGGATTATACACCCACTAAATAACTCATAGACCTAAATTATAACACCATATTAGAAATTCTACTTATTCTTCTTAGAAGTAATTTGCTTCTTGGTGGTAGTGTGAAGTTAGGGCTTAGCTCTAGGGACAAGGTGGTAATTGGTGTCATTCGCTTACCCTAGATGTGGAGCTAAGTTAACCTATAACCATAGACTAGCAATATGTAGAAAGTGTGGATTCATAACTGATAGAGATATCATTGGAGCAATAAACATCTACCTCAAAACATTGAAACATGTAGCTCCACGCCTTGGGTCGTGGAGCACCCACCCAATGACCAATGAAACCCGAGCGAAGGGTGGGTTATACAAACATGAGCCAATGATCATTCATATACATTTATATACAAACATATAAAGAGGCGAACCCAACCACTATGGACTGTAGAAGGTTTCCTAGAGCCATTAGCGCCTAAAATAGAGAGACTAAGAGCGGAAATTGGGAAGAACATAAAGATATTGGCAGATGTAAATGTTAAACATTCATGGCCTATAGGTTCTCCAACTATGGATTATATAGTTAAGGAGTGTTGTGAAAGAGCTCAACCAGATGCAGTTATAGTTACTGGGGCAAGAACTGGTGAAGCACCGGCAATAGAGGAAGTCCTAAGAGCTAGGGAGAGCTCTAAAGTACCTGTAATAGTTGGTAGCGGTATGACAGCTGAGAATCTAGAGTTATATTGGAAATTAGCTGAGGGGTTCATTGTTGGGAGCTATATTAGAGTTAGTGGAGTTGCTGGAAATCCCATTGATCCTCAAAGAGTAGAGAGATTTATGAAGAATGTTAATGAACTTAGATCAGCAACTCCTTAATTTTATACTGACTTTACTGGGTATTGCTATTTCCTCTTCTTTACCTTCATATACCTCTCTAAGAGCAGGACTAACTAAAGCTGCTCTTAAACATCCAGGATCTGGGGCTAAGTAATCAGAGAAATATGCATATGCTCTAGCTCTGCAACCCCCACATATGTATTTATACGGGCATTCACCACAGGGGGGTTTCAGTAAATCTTTATCTCTAAGTTTCTTTAATACTTCATTACTCCTCCATACATCACTAAAACTCTCTTTTCTCAAATCCCCAATAACTATCGGCATGAATACACAAGGTGTTACTTTACCATCGGGTTGTATAGCTGCATATATTCTTCCAGCACCACACCCACCTACAAATTCCGCTAGGTTCTTTAGGGATTTGCTCTTAGGAACTGTGAAGTGTGTAGGTGTAACTCCAATACCACTACTTAATTGCCATGATACTCTTGCTAATTGAGGTGCTGTTGCAACAACCTCTATGCTTGATCTTGTTGATTCATAGTATATCTGTTTAAGAGCCTCTTCACGTTCCTCAGGTGTTAAGTCTAGCTTCGCTATATCCTTACCACGTCCTGTAGGTATAAAATTGAAGAAAACTACACGAGTTACTCCTAATTCTTCACCTAGTTTTACCATATCCCTAATCTCTTTATAATTGAGCTTTGTTAATGTAGTAGCTATACCTACTGATACACCTAGTTTTACAAGGTTTCTAATTCCCTGAATCGCTAATTCCCACGCACCCTTAACCCCTCTAAACTCATCATGCTTCAGAGGATCTACAGAATCTATACTTACTTCAGCATAGCGAAGACCAGCTCTAACAGCTCTTTCTGCAAACTCCATTCTTGAGAATGGTATGCCATTTGTTGCTACAGCCATGTATATACCTCTTCTTGCACCTTCTCTAATTATGTCTATGAAGTGTGGATGTATTGCTGGCTCACCACCACTTAAAGCAATTAACGGTACTTCTATCTCGTCCAGTTCTTTCAATACCTTTAATTTCTCTTCATAGCTTAGCTCACTAGGTAGGGAAGTTGACGCTGATTGATAGCAATGTTTACATCTTAAATTACATGCATTAGTGAAGTTCCAGACTATAACGAATGGTGTATATAGTCTTTGAGGTGTCGTAACTCCATAAATTACTAAGCTCTTAAATACAACTCCTATACCTCTTCTAACAGCTGGATCCTTCAACGCTATTTGGAATTCATCTTTACTAACTCTCAATAACTTTATTGATATTCCTAAAAGGACCTTGAATAAGTAGTAGTCAAAGATGCAACTTAGTGAGAATGCTTTTTTCCCACCTTCTTCAGATACTAAGAGCTCTAGAATATGTTCAAGCCTGGATCTGTAGCCATGGGGACATTTACTAGTTAATCTCTTAAGTATGGCTTTCGATATTCTATTTCCTAGGGCTAATCGAGCTAGCTTAATAACGTCAACTTCCAATACCATTATTTTACCCGAACTTTTAGAATAGCTTTCTGGAAAAATAACCTTTCCTTCGTTAACTATTGACGGATAGAGCATTATCTCTAAATAACGGTAATTCGTATATGTAATTCTGATAAGCACTTAGTGTTGTAGAAAATAAGCCGAGGAATCAGATATGAAAGAATCTAGACTCTACATGAAGTACGAAGGTGATAAGGTTCAATGCCTAATATGTGAAAGACGATGTCTGTTGAAAGTAGGGCAAAGAGGTATATGTAAGAATTACGAGAATAGAGATGGTAAATTAATAAATATAGCTTATGGAGTTCTAAGCGCTATTGAAAGTAGACCTATAGAAGTTAAACCATTCTTCCATTACTGGCCTAATAGTACTGCATTAACATTTTCAAACTATGGCTGTAACTTCTATTGTCCTTGGTGTCAAAACTATCACCTAAGTTTTGAAACTCCACCCCTTACTCAAGAACGTTTTGAACCAGAGTTCTTAGTGAAGATGGCTATTAAAAATGGAGATGAGGGTCTATGTGCAAGTTTCAATGAGCCTGCAACACAATTCGACTTCTTAATTGATGTATTTAGTATAGGGAAAAAGCATGGACTGTATGGGACCTTAGTAACTAATGGATACTTTACCAAGAGGGCAATTGAGGAGCTAATTAGTGTGGGGGTTGATGGCTTTAGCATAGATATTAAGGGTTGTCCTCAATCAAAAAGAATCGCGCTGGGATCAATAAACCATGAAATAGTATTTAGAAATGCAAAAATGATACTCGACTTAGGAGGACATGTTGAAATGGTTTACCTAGTAGTAACGGGATTCAATGAT
>QMXA01000205.1 GCA_003661905.1 Thermoprotei archaeon
AGGCATGAAACATTAACAGCTTGAACTAATGTTAAATCCTCCTCCATCTTCCTAAGCAAATAATCATCAGCAAATATTATTACAGGTACTTGCATGCATTCCTTGTAGTCTGAGTCTATCATCCATGTATATTTATCTATATTCCTTAATGGGGGAATCAATATATCTACACCTACGATAGTAAGGTTATTAGGAACTGTAGGCATTTTTGTACTGGGAGTACAAGATAGGTGATTGCTTTTGGTCATACTATTCATTCTCCGTGCGGTAGGACTCGAGGAAATTGAAAGACATATAGAGGTTTTAGAATCATTAATAGCTGATGGTGCAGAAGAACTTCAAGAAGAACTTGAAAAGTATTATACGCTAATTAGGTTGAGAGAAGAAGAAGGAGAGTTAGAATTTGTTGAGGAAATTGAATTAGCATATGATGAGTCTCTATACTCGAGATTATTCTCAAAAGCTATAGTGAATATATTACGAGTAATAAGCAATGAACAAGTTAACAGTATATCTGAACTTGCTAGAATCCTTAAAAGAGATACTGCTAATGTCTATAGAGATTTAAAGTGGCTTGAGGATCTAGGAATAGTTACTCTCAAAAGGAGTGGTAGAAGGCTAGTGATAAAAACAAATGTATTAGAATACGGACTTAGATTCTACTAAGCGATTTGAATTCCTTCATCATCATATTTGTTTTACTAATTAAATCTTTTGGAATTACAAAGCAATGGTATTGCCCCATGTTATCTAATACTATGAGAACTGTTGATCTAGGTCTTAATGCAATAGCTATTGTTATAGCTATGTAGACTATCATAAGTATTGTAACTATGAGTAAAGCATTTTCTACAGCTGTAGGACCTGATAAAAAGGTTAGTGCTATGATAACAAATATCGCTATAAATATCATAGATGAATATCTGTATAAAAACCTAATAGCTCCACTAACAACTCTAATTCTTGCAATATAAAGATCCTTGCACTTGAATTTATACACATCACCTTCTTCAGTATATACTGTAACTTCCGTATTATGAGTGAAGACATCCTTGATTGTGCCTTTAGTTTCAGCATATCGCCAATAAGGCTTTGGGTAGAGTGAGGGTATATACTGCACTACACTAGCACCTCAAACTATGTAAATACGTTGTTGATATACACTTCCAAGGAGATAAAATTATTCCTAATGGCGATCCCATAATTATCTTATAACATGATTACTATATTGCCTCTTATAAGTTTTTAATTAATTTAAATATATTAAACATTAACTTGATTATTGATCAATTCTTAGACATGGAAATAGCGAAACATTAATATAGATCTTAATTGTATTAGATATACAGACTCTCTCTCATTCTTTATTAAATCGAACATTACCTTAGCTAAACTATTAACTCAGCTCACAAATTCCATTTAAAGTATTGGAAGGGGTGTTAGATTTGGTCATACGTGTAGGTCTTATAGGTCAGGGGTTTGTCGCAACTACATTAGCTGTTGGACTAGAAAGAATAAAGCGTGGTGAAATACCTCCTTATGGTGTACCTTTCCAAGATCTTTTATCTTATAGAATTAATGATATAGAAATAGTAATATCCCATGATATAGATGAGGAAAAAGTAGATAAGTCACTATATGAAGTTGCTAAAAAGTACTTTTCTACTCTCGACATACCAGAATCATTAAGTACCATTAGAGTATGTCGAGGAATTCACCTTAGTTCTGTTAAAGATCTCCCTATTAGAGCACGAGGTTTAGAAGATTTCATGAGTTTAGAAAGAGCTATTGAAAAAATAGTTTCTGATTGGGAGAAAGTCCATGTTGATGTAATAATAAATCTCATAACAACAGAGCATACAAAACCACTAACCAGCTTTAAGGAGCTTGAAACTAAGATCCATAATAATGAAGTAAATAACTTGCCAGCAACCTATGCATACTTCTACGCAGCTGCATTATATGCAAATACTGTTAAGCCACTGGTATTTGTAAACGCTATACCAGCTATAGTAGCTAAGAACACTGCACTAGTATCCAAAGCCATAGAATCAAGAATACTAGTAGTAGGAGATGATGGTGCTAGTGGTGCGACACCCTTAACCTCTGATTTACTGGAGCATCTAGCTGAGAGGAATAGATATGTAAGAAGCATAGTTCAATTCAATATTGGAGGAAACATGGATTTTCTATCACTAATGAATCCTACTAGGAATATTGCGAAGGAAACCACTAAGTCAAGTATTGTAGAAGATATCCTTGGATATAACGCACCACACTTCATAAAACCAACAGGCTATGTGGAGACTCTAGGAGATAAGAAATTTGTCTCAATGCATATAGAATACATAAGCTTCAACGAAGCAATAGATGAAATAGTAATTAATATGAGAATAAATGATAGTCCAGCACTAGCAGGATTATTAGTTGATGTAATAAGAATAGGTAAAATAGCTCTAGATAATGAGGAATACGGTACAATATACCCAATAAATGCATTCTTCATGAAGAATCCAGGTCCAAGAGAAGGCAAATCTATATCAAGAATAGTGGCTTATCAACTATTAATAGATTGGTTATTAAAGCACAGAGCATTAAAGAAAGTACCAAGATACAGTGTATATACATTAGAAAAGTTTGAGTACTAATGTATTTCCTAATACCTATTCATACCATTTCTTTTTCTAGGCATTGCAATTATTTCCTTTATTTCTAATCTCTTATTTATATCTGGTCCTATCATGTTGCTGATTATTGATGCTTTGACTATTATTGCTGTATCTGCTCCTTCAGTCGTTCCTCCTATAACTATTACCTCATCTCCTATATTTACAACTTCATTATCAGTTGCTATTAGTGTTACTTCTACAGCCACTTTGAATCCTTGTCCTAGAGTGTAGTACGTATATGCTATCTCCTTCCTTTCCTTAGTACTTAATGATGTATGTAATTCTTCAATTATCACAGCACCATACTTACTCAACACATTAATATTCTCAGGCTTCATTTTCTTAGGAAATAGCTATTACTCTAGCATTAAGATCTTTAACCATTTCACAGACTTTAACGGTTTTCTTATCACTATCACTAGCAATAATAATTGTCTTAATATTTGCTTCCCTTAATCTTTCAACAATAGCCTTAATGGTATGAGTAGTGTTTTCAGGCCCGGGATTCTCAAAGTAACAATCAATTCTTTTAATGAAATTATTGGTCATATATCTCACCTCCTAATAAAGATTTATAC
>QMXA01000206.1 GCA_003661905.1 Thermoprotei archaeon
GTAGTTCTAGGCTTTTTCTTATTACTAACAGGGTTCTTAGGACTAGGAATACATGAGATATCAGCACTCATAGCAGCCCTAGCAATAAGTATTGCAGGAGCTATAGTTCAGTTAAGAGGCGAAAAAGCAAAAGAGACAAGGAGTCAAAGATATAAATCATAGGATTAGCAATAAGAACTTAAAGACCCCTAAGTATTAATGATGTTTGGCTGTTAGTGCGGGGGTGCCCGAGCTAGGTCAAAGGGGTCGGGCTTAGGACCCGATGGCGTAGGCCTGCGTGGGTTCAAATCCCACCCCCCGCATCACTCAGAAACTCACATACATGGGTATTCAGCCAATTCTAACTATAATTAACTATTTCCAAAATTAACTTTCATTACTTATTCCTACCTTGTAATGAATTATCATTAATGATTAAAATTATTAGTTATTGTATGAAATACATGGAACTCATTATAGGGAATTTTAAGGATTTCGAATCGTGATTACGGATAGATTCAAATGATTACCTACGCGTTCTCGAGCTCTTATAAGTAAAGGAATAGAAGTATCTATGCTCGTTGAACAGTGATAATACTTGGTATTCCTTAAATCATGGTTAAATATACAACAAGCAACAAAGTTAGTAAATGTTCATTCCTCCAATAAACAGTGGTGATACTCATAGTGTCTATAGAGGAGGCCCGTGGAGCTATTATGAAAGCATTATTAAATTATCTACATGCTAATTGTAGAAGAATTCTAAGCATTGCTAAAATAACAGGGCAAAAATACGTAAAGATATCGCTTCATGGTCTTTACAGGCACTATAAACCTGAAGAGAACTTCCCCAGGTTTATCCATGCTTTTGAATTACTTAGAAATAAGAATGAGCTCTCTAGAACTCTAGAAATAGAGAATCTCAAAATAGTTAAGGAGGATAATGAAGTACACCTATTATTATCCATAGAAGCTCTAGAAAATCTATGCTCAAAGATAGTTGAAGATTAATGAATTAGAGTATCTCATTTTAATGCATCGATGATCGATATTCTCTAATATTAACTACTTTTTGATACATTCTTTAATACATTTATAACTTTTCTAGCTAGTTGTGGATTTATAAATCCTATGAAAGGTACGAAGTACCTAGGTTTAGTGGCTTCTTTTAATACGCGAAGATCACCCTCACTATTAACATAGCCTGAAGCTATTAATCTTGCACATTCAATAACTATTGAGGGAGATCTGATTTGTTTTTCAAAAGCTAAGAAGTACAGCATTTCAGCTATATCCCAGGCTTTGTCTCTTAATGAAGCTTCTCTAGCCTGCTCAAGATCAACGATACATATATTGCCGTTCTTTAGAATGAAATTTTCAAACTTAGAGTCACCAATAGCTACATTATTTTTATGAATTTCAGCGAGGAGTTTTCCCAATTTATATATGATGTTACAGGCCTTCGAATCCTTAGGAACAGAATCAGCTATCTTTATAAGCGATTTGCCCTCCATATACTCCTTAACTAACATATAGCTATCCAAGATAACTGCATATATTTTAGGAACACAAAATCCTTTACCCTTAAGCAACATTGTATATATGTATTCATTAGCTAATCTTTGACCAGGACTAGCGATTATACGTGTAGCTGGTATTCCAAGAATTGAAGCTGCAATCCATTTAGTAGATGTGAAGGCTGCAAAACGCTTAACAATAACGTGGTGCTCAGATCCGTCAATATTAACTAATCGAAGTTCAGAGGATGAGAGAGCTCCAAGTCTGGAAATTAACTTGGATCGCTTCAAAATCGAAGGTGTTGTAAAGAATAGCTCTGTGTGTTTAAGTTTAAGAAGATTTTCTGGGGTTTTAAGCCACTCAGGCAATGTGAACTCTGGGACTGTGTATATATCTTTTAAAAGAGATATGTTGAACCTTAGTAAATCCTTAATAGCTCTAGTTGCAAAGCCTAGAGCTGTAAATATTGATGTAGTGAGTTTATACTTTAAAGCTGATAAATATTTCTTATGAATTAATTCTGGACTTAATATATAATATCCATCCTCTTTAATGAAATAACCCCGCTGAGCTAATTGATCAAGTAATGATTTATATTCTGATTTTAATTTCCTAAGTATTTCTAAGTTATTAAGTGATTTGTACATGCTGACACGGATAGGGTAAAGATATATTCTCTCAGATATTTTCTTCAGCACAAAATATTCAGGAGGTATTAGAAGATAATTCAGTAATGATTTGAGACCTCTAGTTATAAACTCTGTAGCTAGGTCCTTAGCTACTTCTATTATTACTCTCTGCCGATACTTATAGGCTAAGTCTAGTAAATAGTCATGGCCTTTCAAAGTTCTAAATGGAAATAGTAATGACTCAGCTATATGTTCTCCGACAACACTGTACTTAACATCTAATTCTAGGATCTTCTTCGGAATTATGAATGTGTATATGTCTAGCTCCTTATATAACTTAATATCCATTATAGGTCTATTAACAACTATTATGAATTCACGTGGTTTTATATTTAGTTCTATTTCAGCAATAGCAATAGCTTCGGGATAGAGCTTCTGCAACTCCTCAATACTTACCATGAACTAACTCCGAGGTATACTAAAGTATACTAAGGCTAATAAGTAATAAAAAGAGAAAAAAGTGTGTTTAATTATTCGAGTGTTATAGATCCTGTAGGACATACACCTACGCAAGTACCGCAGCCTGTACACTTACTTTCATCAACCCTTGCTTTGCTATTTTCATCAAGACTTATTGCTTGCTCTGGACAAACAGCGACACAAGCTCCACATCCTATACAAGTATCCTGATTAACTACAGCTTTTGGCATATGAACCCCTCTCATAGATTCCAATGCTATCCTTTATAAACTCAGTGTTTAGAGTACATATTGTGTGATGAGCTGCATCCTTGCTGAAATTATATGATGTAAACGAATCCCCCTGATATAGAGTGACAAATACGCTTAAGATCAAAGATTCGAATACATATCTGTCTCTTCAATTACGAAGCTCAATTTTATTTGTCCATGTAGTTTCATATACTTGCATGGTAAGTAAAGACCCTCTCCAGTATTGGATAGGTATTTTATTCACATGCTAGTAGCTTTATTGCATCAACTGCTTCCTTCCCTCCAACAATGCTTGAACTACTTTACAGTACGTGTATTCAGTTCATATCTACGGGATTTGCTAGAGATGTGTTGAAGGTAAAATTTGAATTTCCTAGCTA
>QMXA01000207.1 GCA_003661905.1 Thermoprotei archaeon
CGCACTTAAGACCCCAATTCTCATGTATAATTCGAAGAACATAAGCATATTTGGACATTCAGTTCAAATACTTAATATAGATTCTTTAACAATTGCGAAGAAAGAAGATTTAAATAGTTCAAGGATACAGTGTTTATCGAAGGGTGTTTCCGGCTATGAAATCTGTATTTAAATACATAGCCTCAATAATCTTAGTAATTATAGCCTTATCAGTTCTACCAATGTTACCCTTAACTGCTCAAGCAGCAGAAGTAAAAGGACCACCATTAGAGGATATATCATTTGAAGTAGTAACTGTTGAAGCTCATGGTGTATTAGGTGTTGCAGAGGGACGTTATGATGTATTCATGTGGTCAATGCCCTTAAGTAAAATTAAGGAAACAGGTGTAGATGTATCTAAACTAAAGCTAATACCAACAGTATCAACACTATTCGCACTAGTATTTAACCCATATAGTGACGACACTCCCGAAGGTAAGTGGGGCGTTGCAACAGATGTAGATGATGGTTCAAAGCACTTCAACCCCTTAGCACTAAGAGAAGTTAGATATGCAATAAACTGGCTAATAGATAGACAACACATAGTTAATGAAATTTTAAAAGGCGGAGCAAATCCAATGTATGCTCCTGTAGGTCCTTCACACCCTGCCTATCCACATATAGAATCAGTAATAAAGGAACTAGGCCTAACAGCAACAGGTGATGAAGCTAAAGCCCTTAAAATGATTGAAGAAGCAATAAGTAAAGCAGCAAGTGAGCTTGAGAAATATGGATACACACTTCGTAAAGGAGCTGATGGTTATTGGTACTTCAAAGCTCCCGGTCAAGATGAAGAAGCTGTTACATTACTCTTCGTAATAAGACCTGAAGATGATAGAAGACAGATAGGTGATTATGTAGCTGCTCAATTAGAGAAGGCAGGAATAAAAGTTATGAGACTATACCTAGAGAGAAGAGAAGCAATTATAAGAGCCTACTTCACAGATCCCAAATCTCTCGAATGGCACATATACACTGAGGGATGGGTAAGCATTGCTGAAGCACCATGGATCGATGCTGACTTAGCATGGTACTACGGAGCCTGGGCAGGCTTCTTACCATCAGCTGTAGGTTGGGAGTACAAGAATGACACTATAGAGGATCTAACGCTAAAGCTATATCAAGGAAAGGTGAAAACAGCTGAGGAGTATTGGGATATCTCAAGAGTAGTGACTAAGATGGGTATTCAGGAAGCCATAAGAGTATTCATAAGCGAGAACTTAGAGTATTTCGTTGTAAGTCCTGAAGTAACAAATCTAGTATATGGAAGAACAACAGGTCTCTATGGTCCTTGGAGCTTCAGAGCTGCTGATATACCAGGTCATAAACTAAGAATTGTACAATACTCAGCAGCAGGAGCATTATTCATGAGCTCCTGGAACCCAGCACCACCTTATGAAGGACCATCAGATATTTATGGAAGCAATATCTGGAGGTATGTACGTGACTATTCAGGTTACTGGCACCCAACTACAGGTATCTTCACACCAATGAGAGTCACATGGAAAGTTGAATACGGAGAATTCGTAGCACCTGCAGCAATCATATATGATTCTGCCAAAGATGATTGGGTACCCGCAAAGCCTGTAACTGCAACAACGAAAGTAACTTACAACTTCAAGTTCGGAAGATTCCATAGCGGAAGAATGATGACATTATTCGATATACTCTTCAGATATGCTTGGTTAGCAGAGTGGGCTCATAAAGATGGTCCCGATGACAAGTGGTACCATAGCGAGTTCGAAGAGAGCTGGTTACCCTTCGAAGAAACCATGGTAGGAATCGAGATTATAAACACAACTGCTATAGCAGTTTACGGAACATATAAGCACCCAGTAAGTCCTGAAGAGACAGCTGCTTACTATGCTCTTTGGACTGCATGGCCACCAGAAGTAGTTATGGCCATGGAGTACTGTGTATTATTCAAAGGCCCAGAGAGTGGTAAGAGTTATGGATGGTATGAAGGTGAAGCTGAGAGATGGATAGATGCACTAAGCCCTGAGGACTCAATAGATATCAAAGCAGCTCTTGGGATAGTGGGTAGAGGAGGATATACACCACCACATTACAGAGCTACAAAGGAATTAGCTATAAGATTTCCACAAGTAGTTCCACCAGATATAAGTGAGGCAGCATCTCTAGCTATAAGCTTCATAGAAGCTCATGGACATGCAGCAATAAGCAATGGACCATTCTACATAGACAAGTATGTACCTGCAGAAATGTATCTAGAGCTAAAGGCATTTAGAGATCCAACATATCCATTCACACCTGAGTACTGGCAAAAGAAGCTAATAATAAGAGAGCTAAAGCTCGAATACCTCAAAGTACCTTCAGAAGGCATAGCAGGTATGCCAATAACCGTTGAATTCAGCTTAAAGGATGTACAAACATTCCCAGAACCTGGTGAGTTCCCAGCTAAGGAGGTATATGCCGAAGTAATACTCTTCTCACCTGAAGGTCTGAAGCTATATATAGCAAAGCCAGAGATAGTAGAAGAAGGCCCACCAACAAAATTCAAAGTCACTCTACCACCTGCAGCGACAATGGGACTTCCAACAGGAACTTACAGCATAGAGATTAGAATAGGGAGATTACCCGGAATCTATATAATAAGAGAAGCTAGAGCCATAAGATTAATAGGTATAGTGACTACACCTACAACGCCCACAACACCAACAACACCAACAACCCCAACAACACCAACCACGCCCACAACACCAACAACACCAGTAGTCGGACCTACAGTAACTGTTGTAAAGACTAAGACAAAGACCGTTGTGACAACATTTACCCAGGTAACACCCTCCGTATCTGTATCTACTGAAAGAGTTCCAGAGTATACATTAACATTCGTTGCAGCAATAATAGGATTCATAGTTGGTCTCGTACCCGCAGTTCTATTAGCTAGGAGAAGGTAATAAGAACAAACTATTTTCTTGAAATACTTTTTATATTTTTAACCCCTCAATATCTTCAAATAATAATTTACTTAGAGGAAGAGAGTTTTTTATACTCCCATAATAATTCTTTAATGGTGCCTACTAATGGGCTATGGACGTTACATAGCTGTTAGAGCTGTTAATGCGTTTGCTGTATTATTAGTAGCTCTCTTAATAGCTTCAACAGCATTCAATGCACTTCATGAAAAGCAGCTATGGAGTGAAATATATGAA
>QMXA01000208.1 GCA_003661905.1 Thermoprotei archaeon
TAATTATACTTCCACCTCTTTGCTATGGATGTTCAGAAATGTGGAGTGGTAATCCAGGTACTATAACTATTGATTTAAAGACTTTCATAGACTTGATATCACAAATACTACACTCAATAATTAAGTCAAGTATTAAGAAGGTAATTATATTAAACGGCCATGCAGGTAATTCAGAACCTCTAATAGTAGCAATTAGAAATGCTCTGAATACTCATAGTGCTAAAGATACTCACATATATCTCATTAATTGGTGGGATTTAGTAAATGATATTATCGATGAGATTATGGGTACTGAATATCACTTTATGCATGCAGATGAAATTGAAACAAGTGTAGCTTTAGCACTGGATATTCCAGTTAAGTGTATTTGCGAAGAAGTTGAAAAACCCATAAGACCTCTAATAGGTAGTAAATGGTATGCAAAGAAATTCTATGAAATTCCAAAAATTAGGGGATTCACATATGAGGCTAAGAAGTATAGTAGTGGATGTTTCGGCAGTCCCATAAAGGCCTCCAGAGATAAGGGTAAGAAAATCGTTGAAGAGTTTGTTGAGAGATTCATTAACTTCATTAACTATGTAAAGAGACCAGGTAACTAGACCTTTCTTATCTCTACACCTCGATGAATATATAGTATTCCATCCTGGATCATGGCATCTATGAGTCTCCTAGCATTAGGATCTAGATCCCGGTATTCAGAGATAGATATGGGTAGTCGCATAAGTATTTCTTCGTAGAATTCTCTTAGTGCTACTAAATCACCTACAATAACTACTCTTCCTTCTCTCACATAGTCATTAAGTGATTTCATTTCATTAGAAACTATTCTTCTCGCTTCCTCAATATCGAGTATTCCTCTCTCCATCAATACGTCAAGAAGACTTGCATATCTCCTCAATCTTCGTTCTTGGAATGTGGTTTTGAGAGAAATACTTGATTTAAGTTCAAGAACTCTCTTCTTGAGCGACTCTATAGTCTCTGAGATCTTCAGTAATGATTGTTCTAACTCTCTAATCTTACTATCCAATTCCTTAACTCTTGCTTCAATACTTGGAATTCTCTCCTTGAAGACTTCGCTTATGTTATTTGAGAAAGTTTTCTCTAACTCTTCCAATTTTGCCGAGAATTCCCTCCTCAAATTATTTATGA
The DNA here is from genome assembly GCA_003661905.1 of Thermoprotei archaeon. Taxonomy (GTDB): domain Archaea; phylum Thermoproteota; class Thermoprotei_A; order Sulfolobales; family Ignisphaeraceae; genus B12-G17. Next base: position 1,150 of record QMXA01000208.1, read on the forward strand.
TATTATCGAATTTCTGTTCTAAATTAGAGATTTTAGCTTCAATTATTTCATTGAGTTCGTTTTTAGTAACTAGGTTCTTTTCAACATCACTCTTAGTACTGGTTGTTAATGCTTGCTCCTGCTTTCTATGAGGTACTTCGATTTGCTCTTCTTTCGTGCTTACTCTCGATGTTTCTTCAGTTGTTTTTTCCTTCATATACATCTCAAGAGCTCCACTACGAAATAGTCGTGCTACATAGCCTCTTGATGTTTTAGCTACGAGACCCCTATTCCTAAGTTTGTAGAGTGCCATTCGAACTGCAACTAGGCTCATACCTATAGCATCAGCTATCTCTCTAGGATTAGCATAGGGTCTTTGCCTTAGATATTCTAGCACCTTCCTCTCTAAGCTACTAAGACCACTAGCCAACTCTATCCACTTACTATTTTGGTTGTGAGTTAATATAGTCGCAGAGCAAATGCATATATACGAGACCATGCCTAGTCGCAAAGACTTAATTAAAGAGATAGAAGAGAATATTGAAGAGAATCTGAATACAATGGTTAAAGCTGCATTTTATTCTGATCCAGAAGTTGAGAGAATAGTCATGGAACTCTATAAAAGATGGGAATCACATAGTTATAGAGGTGTGCCTTTAGATTATGCATCAATGGATGAACTAGAACTACTAGCTCTTAAAGCTAGGTATTATAGACAACATCCACTGCCATTACCGAAAATAGGTGTTGCTAGTAGAGAGAAATTCAGAGAAAGACATAGAAGAGGTTTAAGGAGATGGTTAAGAAATTTCGTACGCATGATGCTTGGAATTTAGGAATACTAGCTTCTCTTAGTTGGATATATGTAGTCCTTAGGTGCTTTGGGAAATATTTCTAAATACTTCTTTAAGACCTTAGGTACTTCAACCACACCATCTTCTTTCTGAAAGTTCTCTAGAATTGCTGTTATGGTTCTAGTAGATGCTATAGCCGTTGAGTTAATAGTGTGTACATAATCCCTTACCATACCCTTTCTTCTAATAAACCTAGTTCTCAACCTATAACTCTGCCAATCAGTTGTATTACTACAACTAACAACTTCGCGAAATCTTCCTTGAGCAGGCATCCAGACTTCTAAATCATATTTCTTAGCAACTGGAGCACCTAGTTCTCCGGAAGCTACATTAACTACTCTATATGGCAGTTTAAGTCCTTGGAATAATTCCTCAGCATTCTTTATTAATGACTCAAATATTTCCCAGCTCTGCTCTGGTAATGTAAATGCATATTGCTCAACTTTGTGAAATTGATGAACTCTAAATATACCTTTCAAATCCCTACTACCGGCTCCAGCTTCTTTTCTAAAGCAAGGACTTACTCCTACATAGAGTAATGGGAATTCCTCCTCTGGTATATCCTCGTTCATGTGTAGAGCTGCTAGGGGATGTTCAGCTGTTGCTATTAGGTATAGATCTTCATTCTCTACTTTATATATAGCGTCTTTGAATGTTTCTACATCGATAACGCTATTCATTACTCTATATCGAACCATATAAGGTGGGAGAACCAATTTGAATCCTTTTTGAGTTAGATAATCGATTGCATAGAGTAGTAGTGCAAAATCAAGCCATACCAAGTCATCAAATAGGTAATAGAACCTGGATCCTGCAACTTCAGATGCTTTGAGCGTATTTCCTAGTTTCAAAACATGTTCTAACATATCAGCATGCCCTATAGGTCTCCAATCTATTACTTTATAATCCATTACTATACCTTTACCCTTAGTTTCAGATAGAAATGCCTCTATATGGTCTTTGAATACCTTAGCACATCCCCAAGCTCTTATTGGAACATTATAATCCTCATCAGGACCTATTGGAACACTCTCATGAACTATATTTGGTAGACTAAGTAGTATTCTATCTCTTTCCTCTTCAATTAGCTTAAGTCTATGTTCATAGTCTTCTATAGTCTTGAGAAGTCTTCGAGCCTCCTCTATTTTCTTTGGTCTTTCTTCAGGAGGAGTTCTAGGGATTTGAGAACTTATTACGTTATGCATATGTCTCAATTCA
>QMXA01000209.1 GCA_003661905.1 Thermoprotei archaeon
ATTAAGGCATGTTGTAAAGGGATAGATGTTACTAAGCTTAGCTTCTGTCCAATGAATGTATATCCAGAGATTATTAAGAAGGCTTTGACTCTATATAATGGGGAGGTAAGGAGAATACATAGAGTTGCTTCATTAGTAGAGAAGAGAGGATATACTGTATGGCCCAGGTTAAGAGAAATAGCAGAATTTGCACGTATGCTAGGGCTAAAGAGATTAGGTATAGCATTCTGCATAGGTCTGAGTGAAGAAGCAAGATTCGTAGCTGAATATCTGGAGTCAGTGGGTTTCGAAGTATATTCTGTATGCTGTAAATGTGGAGGAGTTGATAAGTGCTGGATAGGGCTAAGTGAAGATGATAAACTAAATCCCGGAACTCACGAGCCTATGTGCAATCCAATAGTACAAGCCGAATTACTAAACCATGTTAAAACAGAGCTAAACATAATTATAGGACTATGCGTAGGTCATGATACTCTCTTCACAATGCATTCAAAAGCACCAGTAACCTATCTAATAGTTAAAGATAGAGTTACAGGACACAACCCTGCTGTAGCAATATATGCTAAAGGATACTTTAAATCAAGACTTAAGGTTAGTAGTAATAATTCTGAATCCAATAGTTTCTAACATAGCTCTGAGTAGTCATATAACTCTTTCAATCACCACTATGACATAGATAAATTAGAACTAGCTTCTTCACCTAGAAGCACTATAGCTTAAGACCTATGGAAACTACTTAATATCTGGCCAGGGCCATGTACTTTCACATCCATTACTGAGGCCAGAACACAGCGGATCTCAAATAGTGACCATACTTTGCGAGGTTTTTACACTACTAAATATAGTAATCAGTATATGAATCTTTCAATCCACATCTGAACTATGTGTTAAGAATTACTGAGCACCTATATGGATTATTTACATAGAGAGATTTAATTAACTCTATCAAGGTACATCATATTGCTTAGAACGTTAACATGTTATTCCTGGCTAAAGCGATGGTGATCACATAGTTCATTTTTATAGTGATTACTTACTTCTAAATCCCGAATAGATTATTGTATATATCAATGCTACTGGTAATAGCATTAATGGGGATAGGATGAAGCAGAGTATTGAATTTAGACTCAGAGCTAGTCCCTTAGTTAGGTCATAGATATAGCCGAATACTAATTGACCTCCTGAAGTACCTATATTTGATGATGCATTTATTAATCCGATACCTGTTGCTGGTGTTTTACTGTAGGTCGTGAAGTATCTTCTAGATATTGGTGTAAAGCTCTTAATACCGATACCGGCTAGTGAAAAACCTAGTATTATGGCTGAGAAGCTCTTAATAGATATGAGTGGTATTGATGTAATAGCTAGTGTTATGGCTAAATTCAAGGCATTAATTGTTGATACCCTATCAGCATACCAGCTAATGAAATAACTACATATAAAACCAACAATACCACTATACATAACTACTTGAGCAGCTAGTGCTTTATTAACTCCTAGAGTTTCTGATATGTATATATAAGCTATATCACCCATTGTAATAGATGTTAAGAAGGAGCAGATGAATCCACCAATAATAACACTTAAATCGCTAGAGCTAAGTGGTGATCTAGTTCTAACACCTCTATATCTAGTCTCAACATCTCTATGAACAAGTCTATAGCTAGGAATTAATCCGAGTAATATCAATATTGATGTTAGGGTAAATAGTATTGAGGATATTGTTAGTTTAATAGTTAGTGGATAATCGATTATGAGTATGTAGATAGCATTAGCAATTATTGCAGCTATTGAGCCCATTATGAAATATATGGATAGAATCCTACCTCTAATATTTCTAGGAGTTACTTGAGCTAGAGATAATTGGACTAAAGGCCACGAAGCACCACTGCAAATTCCCTGAATTATCCTCAAAACAACTATATCTAGCCATGAAGAGCTAAGTGAGTATAAATAAGTTATTGGGGCATTTATAAACATGGCTATTGGAGCTATGAATATGGCCCTAGGTAATTTATCAACTACATAACCAGTTATCGACGCTGTTAAAGCCCTACTAGCCATAAAGGATATGAATATAAGCGTTATTATGAATGATGTGGCACCAAGAATATCTCTAGTATAGAAGGCTATTACAGGGATAGATAATCTAAATGCTAAAGTACCAGTAAATGCAACAACAAAATACATGGTTGTAGGGATGAACTTTACGGTCATATTCTTGTTCAACATCGCACTTAATCTCTCCATATAGCTAAGTTCAATAGCTATACATAGTATGGATATAAATAATTAGCTCTCAATACGTAGATATAGCACTCAATATTAAGACTCAATTCACTTCCAATATGACATAACCTAGTAAGATGCCTAGGAATTGACAATTAGTAATACTTATGCCGGTAACATCGAGTATGAGAACTATACCAGTTAATGAGGGCTATCCCTCAGTAATGATTTTATTAGACTTATTAAAAATATTTTATTGGTATTCACTATGCCCTTTACACCGCTACATTTAGGACCGGCATTAGCTCTAGGTTTACCTTTTAGGAAGTATATTCATATACCGACGTTCATAATAGCCAATGTGATAGTTGATATAGAGCCGTTTCTGGTACTAGTTTTTGGATTTAATTACCCACTTCACGGATATTTACATACGTTCATATTTGCATTTATTCTAGGATTAATTCTAAGCTATGTAATGTTTAAACTAGAGAAATTTCTAAGTTCATTGTATAAGTCCCTACTATTGATACCTCAAAAATCTCTTAGATTTAGATCCTTTGCAATAGCTGGTATATTAGGGGCTATAATCCATGTCCTACTAGATTCACCACTATATACAGATATACACCCATTCTATCCACTAAATATAAATCCACTCTACAATCCCGAAGCAAGTTTCAGAGCATTAATAATGATAAATAGGGCATGCATATTTCTGGGCATCATTGGATTAATGTACTATATAGGCTTAATCACATACTCAATACTCAAAAAGCATACCAAGAAATAGCAAATCTAAAGAAATTCGACCTAACTAGGTATTTAAGATAATTAGCATATATCATCATAAATCACATTAATCCCATTACTACGAATTAGTATTTATGATATGGAGAATTTGTATCCTAACTTAATAATATGTGCTTATTCCGATAAA
>QMXA01000210.1 GCA_003661905.1 Thermoprotei archaeon
AAATTATATAGAGTATATGAGAACTACTCATAAAATTAATTTCAGTGAACAATACCTACACAAATTGATAAATAATCCAGCAATACCTGATATAATTCTCATTCCTAAAACCGGGTACGAACTCACGTTTAACCCTTCGAGAAAACACATCATAAGACATGCTCAACGAAAACTTGGAACTCATTATTCAATAAAGGCTATTTCAGGTATATTTATGGCTTGGGGTCCTCATATTAGCTCTCTTTCACACGATATTAAAGTAAGTGTGTTTGATATAGCACCATCTATTCTTAGCTTGCTTGGTATAACAGGAGGCATATTCAGAGGTCATGTTCGTAAAGACATATTTGAAGTTGGCGCGATTAAGGCAGATATAAAAGAATTCACTAGAAAATATATATATTTAAGATCACAGATCATGAAGAGAATGCTGAGGACTATGTAAACGAACTTCGTAAAATGCTTCAAATTCTATCCTTAGTTACATTATCTAGAAAGGAATAGGTCTTTGCGAGGGATAGTGATGTATTCCTTCATATACATTAACGATGTTAGTGCGTATATTGTTATTATAATAGATAGCATGCTAAACGTTTCTATAGATAAGTTCAAATGCACAAAGTACATATGTTATGTAAAGATTTTTCAATAGTCAAGTTTTGAGAATAGTTCTAATCTGTGTAACTTAATTACTATCTCCATTACCTAAAACTTCATACTAGTAGTCTATGTGATGAGCTGAACTAATAATTTAATGATTAGACTACATTAATGTGATTGCTTCATTTTATATCTCAATGACTCTTGTATTAACATCCAAATAGATTTATCTCTTCATACTCCTAGTAACCTATGCTAGCGTATCTACATAATCGTTCAACAATAATATTGATTTGCTAAATACTTCTTAATTGTTGAAATTATTAGTTGAAAACACTTCGAAGATAGATATAGCTAGTTAATTAGCAGACTCTATATGCTCTCCTCACAGTGGTGAAGTAATTTTAAGACTAAGATCTCACATAGATTATTGGAGGGAAAGCATAATATCCCAGTAATATCTATCACTATGGTGCATCACTATGAGGGGTAAAGGTTTTAGATTTTTAGAACATACGGCCGATGTACTAGTTGAGGTTTGGGCTCCTAAATTGGAAGAATTATTTGAGGAAGCTGCTAGAGCCATGTTTGAAATTATTACAGATACTTCCAAGGTTGATCCCTCGTTATGTAGAGAGGTAGAGACTGAAGGCTTTGACCTTGAGAATTCTTTATATAGATGGCTTGAGGAATTACTAATTATCCATGACTCTGAGAATTTAGTGTTTGGCAAGTTTAGGGTGCATAAGTTTGAGAAATTAGGAGAGGATAGATATGTAATTCGTGGAGAGGCTTGTGGTGAGCCCTTCAATATCGATAAGCATGAGCCTAGAACAGTTGTTAAGGCAGTGACTTATGCACAAATGCAAATTAGGAAGGAAAATAGTCTATGGAAAGCAACTATTGTATTTGATATATAGATTAGTGAGATAGAACTTTTTACTCCTACAGTGTCTATAACATAATGAGAGCCGCCGTAGCTCAGTTCGGGAGAGCGCCCGGCTGAAGACCGGGCGGTCCGGGGTTCGAATCCCCGCGGCGGCACCAACTTCTAATAACATAGCAATTAACTTCTTTGAAACATATTTTAAGCTAATTAAGATTTTGGGGAGTTAAGTGAGTAGTACTAAACGTGGTCTGAGTTCCGCATATGCATTGATATTGATAGCAATAATTCTAAGTAGTACTTTATATGTTGTTACTTCGTACATGTCTAAACTTAGAGATCTCAACTATTTCAAAGAAAGAGATTTTGACGCTGCGATAATTAATAATTCACTAGCTATTAAGCCATTATCCGAACCAATATCAATACCGTATGTTGTAGTTATAGATCCAGGGGAGGATCTAGAAGTAATCCCTGTTAATGCTGAAGTACATAGAGCTGGATGGAATGAAGTTCTAAGTAATGTATCAGCACCTATGGCTATAGTATTTGAGGAGAGTGGTAGTGTAAGAATTGCGTATAACTCAAGTAATACACAACTAATAACACAGAATACGTCAAGTACTTCTACTCCAACAACTATAACAATGGAATTAAATACGTTGATAATAGATGAGAATATGTTTATGGAGGTGAAACAACCATCCTATTATGGTGTTTTAGGTGCAGAAGGCTACTACGGCAAGTCATTCACAGGTTCTGATGCCAATTACTACAGATTAAATAGAACAGCATTTATGATAGAATTCACTTCAGAAAGTGGATATTCGGCAGCATTTATACCAATATACATACCCGTAGATAATGTAAAGTCAGTAAATGTCTCTACTGAAGTAATTATTAAAGTCGATGCACCGGCATATATTGTTAGCATATTAGATATTATAGATGCTGAGAACTCTATATTTAGAGATGCACCGCAGTCAGCATTCAATCCCCAATATCCAACATATAGAGTTTACATAATTCCAGATTTAGTAGCTAAGAATGTAACAACTATCACAACTAATGGAGGTCTTGAAAATATATCTATGACTATAAATCTGAGTGAGACCTTCGTATCAACACCAGCTCTCCTAGTAGGAGTAATAGCTTCACCAACTAACCAAACTCCAATTAATGTCGTAGTTAATATTCAAGATTTAGAAATAGAGGTTGTGAGAATTGATTAAGAAGGGAATAACCAACTTAATATTTGAGCTAATAGCTCTAGGAACAATAATAACTATAGCATCGATAGTATTTGTATCTATAGATAACTCACTTAACTCTCTTGAAAATACGTATAGTAATACAGCTCTTAAGCTAAAAGTAATGTGTATAGTTGATTCAAATAGTACTTACATACTTCTATATAACTATGGCAATGAACCATACATCATCGAAAGAATTCAAGATCTTGAGAATGAATTAATGGATGAAGTATTCATAGTTAATGGAGGAGAGTTAGTAGTAAAGAAATTCAATGCTATAGACATCAAATTACCAATAACTATTCATGTAGAGAGTACATCAATTACTCTACATAGCTGTATTGATGTATCGGAAATAATCAGCCAAGGCTGATCTCATCACATTTCAGAGCCGCCTGAGATCATCATCCAAGCTATA
>QMXA01000211.1 GCA_003661905.1 Thermoprotei archaeon
GAAAACAAATATAGACACCTTTCCTTCTGCAGGTCTGAGATAGCGTGGATGAAGGAAGGGCCAAGAAAGTAACTTTGTGAAGAACGTGTCAAAGAGATTGCTAAAGAAGATATCAATGCCATCGTAACTGAAATAAATGATCTTATACATAGACTGCGTCGGGCTAGAAGAAGATACCGTAATAGGTTACTTATAAGGAGAAAAATACGTCCTTTATTGCTTGCATACTTCCCGGAAATGATATTAACGCTCCAGGTTATACGTAACTGCGTTAGTAAGGGTGCAATTTCAACGTGCTATAGGGAGATGAGGAAGACTTTAGAAAACATCTCATGGGTCATTGTCGATGATATTCTCCTATTTAGAAGAAACGATGATGGGTATTACAGCAAGTTTTTCATCCCACCTTTGAGAATGCCTAGCAAGGAATGGTATGAGTGGTCTAGAAATAAGAATTTGATCATAAAGAGTATGAGTGACTTAACAAAATCTCTTGAAAGTGTTGTTAAAAAAATTAGGGATAAATATGGATGGACTAAGAGAAAAATAGAGAGGGCTATATTTGATAACATGACCTATCCGTTATTCCTAGTCTCGATAGGAGTTAGTAGACAAATACCTGCTAACCTTAAATTAGCGATCCCCTCATATGAAGTTAAATCTTTCAAACCAGTCATTGCGAAGAACATAGAAAACGTAATCCTCCAGCTTAAAAACGATCGTCTGTCGAACTCTGATAGGGAGTTCGTAGAAGAATTAACCGAGCTTTTAATAGAAGGTAAATCTCCTACTATTACGATTCCCTATCCTTCTACAAGCTTCGTGATTCAATTAATGGAGAGGCTTTCTAAACTGAACCTCATGAAGCTCTATGATGAATACAGCTATTTTGTCCACTCCTATGATGAAGCTTGGCAGCTTTACCCATTCTCATCAGTGCTAGAGTTCAAGATTTTTAAGCATGAAATACGTCTCTTCATAGAGGTAATAAGCAAGTTGTTAACGTTCTATGAAAATAATATTATTAAACGTTAATTATCAAAATTTGAGAGGAGATTAACAAGCTCATAATCGGGTAAATAATCTTAACGGTCTTCCAAAACCTTTTGTGTCTCCTATTGAATATAAGGGCTATATCACGTGCTATCATGTATTTTAATGCTAGTTCAGGAAGTGCTACAGCTTTGAGCCTGACTCTAAATACAGTTTCCATAATGTCCACTAACAAGACGATTTTATTCTTTCATACTTTGGGAAGTATGCTCTTTACGGTCTCGTGGATCAGATGCTTATCTCTTCCTATTTCCATTTCCTCTTTCCTCCACCTTGCTATTTCAGCGAAGCTCAGCATTTCACATATCATATTTTCTGTTACTATCTTTCTGAGCCTAAGCTCCTCATAGATTTTCTTACTGTCTTCGTGCAGGCTGGTGAGGGGCAAGGACGTAGGTTTTATTTGAGAGGCTTTCTGTCTTAAATTCGTCCATACAAGCCTTCTCAAACTTCTTGTGGTATGCTGCATATATCTTCGTCAGCCATGTATACTCTCCTATGTAGTCTGTCAGGAATGGTAACCTTTGAGCATATCATAGTTGCTATTTTTCCATAAACCAGCTGCGAAGCAAGTTACATAGTGTACTAATACTTTTGCTATTAGGTCTTAAGTTATCAACGACCTCAATTCCTAGTCTCCGAAGATCTCTCTTAACGCTGGCCGGAACCGACCTCAAGGAGGCTACTATAAGGAGATTTGGCTTGAAGTTCTCTTTGTATTGTAGGATTTGCGATTCAACTTCGCCCTTCCATTTATCGAACGGATCTTCCTTACATTCTATGAGCACATCTATGGGGTTTCTCGAATCTACGAAATCCTTCGTCCTCTCGAACCGTCCTCTACATATCACTATGTCAGGTCTTATCGCTATACGTTTGCCTGTAAACATACTCAACGTATGCGCGCCTTTGTCCGGCTGAAATTCGAGCCAGAAGGTTAGCTCACCAAAGGGCGTCTCACCGATACAAGTACTGAAGTCTGAGCCCTGCTCGATCCACCAGTAGGGCCTCCCCTCATATAGATGATGTGAAAACTTTGAAACCTGAAGGCACTCGCAGACCTGTTTAAGTACCCATAGTTCATATACCCATTTTTTGGTGTTCCTCAAGCTTCTAATTCTACTCCAATCGCTAGGCAAGCTCATGAATGTGAAATAGTATAGCTCAGAATCCTTAAAGGCATTTTCTAATCTCGCTAAATGACCCATGAACGAGTATCTGAAACCCATTCTTCTTCCATAATCTCTAATCTCGTTAATCATTTGGACGAAAAGCTGGTTAAATTCAGATATAAGCGCTGCCAAAGTCGGGTCTTTAACCCTGAATCTCAGACCTCGAATCTCGTGAATTCTCTCATGAAGCAATTCATAAAACTCGTACGTCCTTGGACTCCCGTCTCGGAAGTCTTCAATTCTACATTTGCATAGAAACTCTCCTCCGCTCCTCGAAAAATCGAAGCAATAAATAGTTTTTCCCTTCACCTTTTCCACGGGGACCTCGTAAATGATTTGATCTCGGAATTCGCCTGGAAAGCTTCTAATAGCGTACTCGCCTATATGGACTAGCTCTTTTCCTTCAACCACGTAAACGTAGGGTCCTCCTCTCGTACCCCTTCCCTTTTCCTCTATGACTTTCACTGTTCTGGAAGATCCGGACATCACATTCTACCCTATTTTATTGCTTATAATACTAGCTTATAAGGACTTATATGGACGAGCTTGTCTCCCTAGCCCTTAAGCCACTTATAGAGCTTCTTGAGCACGACGCGGTAATTATCTTCGTGTCATGCAAAGGTTCTCGTCAACTCTATCTTAGAGACGAGATCAATTATGTCCGCCTTCGCGGTGTCTTCGGAGGGGCGCAGCCTAGTTGAGAAGGTTCTGGTTTGCTATGTCAATGCACTTATGGTATGTAACTCTTGATGATAATTTCCCTCCTCTACAATTTGGGTGGAGTGATGTAACAGTAACATGTGTTAGAAGATGGCAACTAGGATTAAAATCCCTGAGAGTGAATGGATGCAGATCATCGTAGTTCCGCCAGGAGATACATTTTGGTTGATAATAGAAGTTCCGA
>QMXA01000212.1 GCA_003661905.1 Thermoprotei archaeon
ACATCTTTTAGATTAGCTACATAGTACTTAATGACATAACATTACTTCATCAAAGCTCTAATAGGTCTTAATTCTCTCTTGAATGGGTCTAAGATGAGTCCAAATATCTCAAGAGTTACAGTACCTAGTAAATTCCCATCTTCACTCTCACCAAGAACTACAGGTGTATGTCTCTCCATAACCTGGTAGCTCTAACAATACCTCTGATATCTTCTTCCTAATAGTAGTTCCATCAGCTAACACAAACTCCATTTCACCAAGAGGCTTTAAACCAAGCTCTTTCCACACACCCTTCAAGTAGCACCAGAGTTTACAAGAAATCGAGCTCTTATCTCCTTCTTACCATGCTTCACAATACCATCAATAAATACCAACCCCATAAAACAACACGCTTTACCAATGACATAGACAAACAACCTTATTAATTCGCTCATGGTCATCTCTAGAAGATAAATTATAGTGGTTTAGGGCGAGTTATAGTGTCCTCTAGAAGCAAAAGCTTCTAGTAATTACTGAGTCTATTTGGTAAGTGTAATTATAATGAGTCTTGGATTATAGATATAAAAGATGTGGGTAAGTGAATTATTGGTTATTGATCTATATCCATTTCCTCCACTAAAATACTAAATAGAATATTCCTCCAAGAATGATGAAGTGCTTGTTATTTCTATTAGTTTCTCGCTATTTCACTAAGTATCTTCTTAGTTTCTCTTTCTTAACTTCTTCAAGATTCTTAACTTCATTCTCTATAGTCATATATAGCGTTGTTAAGTATAGTACGGTATCTTTAATACTGGTAATTCTCTATATCCTTTATTAGCTTGAAGATTTACTCTTCATACAATGCTCTTCGCAGGAGGCGAATTATGAAGATTTTAAATTATATATTATTTTAAACATGTTTTTATTATAATCATATTTAAGAATATGTATTGTTTTGTAGTATTTTCTTAGATTCAGTATTTGTATTGCTTCGTTTATGTATTGTAGATCTTCTTGGTTTATGTTTATATATGCTATGATTCCTATTGGTCTATTTCTTAGTCCTTGTTGATAAAGCTCTTCAGCATATGCCTTGAGCTGCATGGGTCCCTGTCTATATTTAGCATAGACTTTTACTTCACCGATTAGTGGTTGCGTATCTATGCAGTAGATGTCTGGTCTCAATCCATGGTTTATAGCGTAGTCTGATCTACAATCAGTATATTGATAATTAATGATGTTACTTATTTCTGCTAGGAGTTTCTTAACAGCTAAGTTATGAATCTTAATCATTTTCCTAATACCTCTTCTCTCTAATGGTTCTTTTAATGATGTATATAGTACATTGCTATAGCGATTTATCCTGCTTCCAACAACGCATATGTTTTTCAGTGGGCATGCCCAGCAGTGTGAATATTCTTGTTTAGATAGGCATATTCCTAGTAGAGCTGGTCTTGATAGTACGAAGTCGTATTTAATGGGATCTAATGGATTAATTCTACGTAGTATCTTAGTAATGAGTTCCATATCCTTAACAGAATTCTTCTCAAGATCCTTCCCAAAGAATACTCTACCACCAACACGAGCAATTTCAAGACCTAGTGGGATCTTAAGTATGCTTTTATCAATTGATCTCCATAGACCTAGATCAGGATATTCATCACGAACAACCCAACGTAGAAATAAATTAATTCTCTTAAATGGTGACTTACTCCAAGGCCTTGGCAAAATATTCCTAACTCTCTTCTTCTCCAAACCACTCATCTTATCTAAATACTTAGATAACTCATTCCAAATACTGGTAATTATAGTTCGATCCAATTCACTACTACGAGAAACCTTCTCTTCTAAATCAAGATTATACATAGCTCTAATTATCCATGGAATAGCTAAGCCCTCAGGGTCGAATCTATGAATATGTCTAATACGTTTCAATACCTTATCAAGAATATAGAGATAAACATCTCTGTCCATGAGGTCTCGTAGCTTAAGATTATCTTCAATTAGTACATTACATAAATTTAGGAAATTATTTCTAAGAGTACTTACCCTCATTTGAAAATCATATATAGCTGATAGAAAAGCCATAACCTCAATCTCCTTAATGTTGTCTCCACAATACTTAAGCCAATAATGAGGTATACTCAGCATAGAAGTACTAAGATACCTAAACGCAAATACACCATACAACTCATCAAGTACATACCTAGTCTTAGACCTATTATTAATTAACAAACACTATCACATCGTATACATTTTATAAATTGCAAGTAAAAAAGCTGATCTAGACCAATATACACAAAGAACTGAATGTACCAATGTAAATGTTGTAAGTTCTAATTGCTATTACAATATAGCATATGGAATTACCTCTATGTATGAACAATATGAAACTAAGAGGAAATGATTTTGTGTAGTTAGGTTTAAGAGCCAGAGTTGAATGAGGAGTATGACGTCAAGGTATATGTTGAACCAGATGAGAGTTTGGAAAAGCTGCCACAGATAATAGATTAGATCACTAAGCTTCTCTGTTCAATACCTGAAATACGAGAAGTCCTACATTCTTGGATGTGCGGACCTATTACCCCTTACCTTACAGGCTACGGCAACAGATTTCGAGAACTTGACAAAATGCGTGGAGAATCTGAAGAAGTGTAACTCTAAGCTTCTCTGAAGAAAATTCAAACCTGTGTAGAAACGAAAGAGAGTACTTCAAGACTAGGTAGGAAGAGTGTAAGGAAGGAACTAGAGGGCAGCAAGAATCTGAGATGACAACTACAGTACTCTTAGCTACACTTAGGCTATTAGTTGTGATTGTCGTAGTCTTTGTCTCTCTACTGAGAAGAAGATTTTCAGCATCTTGATCTCTTTCAAAGATCTAGCCTTGACCTAATAACGATAATAGAGTATTGATACTAATGATAGACTAATAGACCTATTAGAAAAGCTTCACGAACATGTGAACAGAGGAATAGAGTATCTATTCAAGGAATTTACATGGGATATGTTATAAAGTATATGTATAACTCTTTGCTAAGTTTTAATTCCAGCTCTTGGACTATTTAGTGAATTTCCAATTTTAGGGAATTGGCCTTAGGTATTACACATACCTCC
>QMXA01000213.1 GCA_003661905.1 Thermoprotei archaeon
ACTCTAGGTATTGAACCTTCTAGATCGAAACTCATACTTCTATGTATAGCTTCCATATCATCGTCTATTGTAATAGCTTTTACAGGCCCTATAGGATTTGTAGGTCTCATAGCTCCTCACATAGTTAGATTAATTATAGGTTATGACCATAGAGTCCTAATTCCCTTAACAGCTATAATTAGTGGATCTATGATTTTAGGAGCTGATTTAGTTGCTAGATTAAGTATTAGACCTTCTGAACTACCTCTAGGTGCTATAACTGCAGCTCTTGGAGTTCCTTTCTTCCTCTATCTACTTATTAGGAGTCGTGGTAGGTATGGGCTTTAAATCAGTACTCATAGTTGATGATATTGAAGTATTGCTGGATTCATACAAAGTACTTGATGGAATATCTATGAGTGTTAAAGGAGGTGAACTCCTAGCTATTATAGGTCCTAATGGAGCTGGGAAAACAACACTTCTTAGGACTATAGCATCAATACTAAAACCTCATAGAGGGGTTGTTCTCATAGATAATAGAAATATACATTTACTCAAGCCACGTGAAATTTCAGAGTTAATAGCTTATGTACCTACAGAAGCGGGGATGGTAACTGAGATTAGAGTCTCTGAACTTCTACTAATTTCAAGACTTCTTAGAGTTAATAGGTATTGGGAAACCTCTACCGATATAAATGTGATTGATAAAGTTTTGAAACTGCTTAATATAGAGAATCTGAAATCAAGGAAACTATCTGAATTAAGTAGTGGAGAACGTCAGCGAGTATTTATAGCTAGAGCACTAGTCCAAGAACCAAGAATTCTATTACTAGATGAACCAACATCGCACTTAGATCTTCATTACTCAGCAGAGATAATGGAGTTAATAAGAAATATTGCTCATTCAGGGTTGATAGTTATATTTACAACTCATGATGTTAATACAGCCTCTATATATGCTGATAAGATAATTGTATTGAAGGATGGTAAAGTTAGAGCTATGGGTGAACCACATAGAATTCTAAGTGAGGATCTTATAGAGGATGTATACGGCGTTAAGGTTATGAGAATTGATGCAGGATTTATTAAAACACCTCTATTCATACCTTATGTTGAAGCAAGATAATTAGCTATATCGAATAACTCATCAGGTGATAGTGACATTATGTACTTAGCAGCTTTTTCTAAGTTACCTATCCTAGATATCTCATCGATTATGAATTCCTTAACTCTTAACACTAACTTTCTATTACTACTCTTGCAGAAGAATGATATGCTTAGCTCATTAGAATCTATAAGTTTGATATTGAGTTTTCCTAATGTACATGAAGTACTGCATTGAACTCCATCAGCTATACATGTATACGGCCTCTTCAAAGGTACATGAATTTCAGCATACATATCATAGATATCCCTAGGCTTAAGCACGTTTCTAGCAAGAGTACCTGCCCTATAACCTATAGCTAAGTAAGGACCTATATGACCATGAAATCTAACAGCATCTTCAAATGTTAAATAGCTCATGAAACACCGCCACCAATGATTACTACTTTGAAGTAATAAATTTATTATATAAATATTAATCTCATGCCTCACTTAAGAGATGTAGCTATTGAGTAAGTTTGCTGACTCTATATACTATATACTGTATATACTCTACTCGGTTTCTGAAGCTCCGAGGCTATACGTGATGGGGTCCTTATTGCTTCCATCCTTGAATCCCTAAGATTAATGTTAAAGCTTTTAGATGTATATCAATGATTAACTTCTGAAGACTTATTTGATCTAAATGCTGAAAGATTCTTTATTTTATAATCATCTCTTAATATCACTCCCCTACTCACTACTTCAATTGCTAGTGGGTTGTTTTTCTTTAGAAGTCTTTGGAATTCACTGGGTGTTAATGGTATTATTTCATATCCTGGTGGTGTATTCAATCTCTTAAGTCTTTCTAAAGGAGAGCCCTTGAACTCAGCTATTACTACTACATCAACATCGCTCCATAGGTTGAAATCTCCTCGAGCATAGGATCCAATTAGTATTATTGATGCTTTAAATGGTAGCTTTAATGCCCATTGCTTAGCCTCTTTAATTACTTCTTCTCTATGCTTCCTTCTTTCTCTAAGAATCTCCATAGCTCTTTAACCCAATTTATTATCTCTCTAGCACTATCTATAGCTTCTGTAGCATCTAATTTAGTATAGTACTCATGTGGTGCTCCTTCAGCCCATGCATTTGGATACCTTGTTGGTACATAGAGTTTATCCAATTTCTTTGCATACTCAATTATCTTTTCTGGAACATCTACATTCTTCGATATCAATAAGAGTAGAAGTCTGGATATGCTGTGACCATAGGCTGGCATGCCAGCTCCATGTAGTAATGCCTTAATAGCCATTTCAGCGGCTTGTTGAGCTTTAAAGCAAGACCAATTATAATCACCTCTTTCAAAATCTCCTCTAGCCGATTCCAAAGTTCTTATAGCACTCTCCATCCATCTAATATATTCTTCTTTATCAAGCATGGATATGTATTCCCTCGATATCTCTGTAGTTAGTACTTAATCACTGCTCTGTTAAACCTTCATCATTTTATGAGTCCTCAATATCATTACATGCTAAATGTTATACATGACTTATGTTTTGTACTAAGTAATTCCTCTCAGCTCTTTGTCGCCATATATTTATTGTATATATGTGGTTTTCTCAGTTCTAATACTGGTAACATCTTTCTAACTTCGTATATATAATCAACATCTATTGTGTATTCTACGTATTTCTCACCAATACCTAGGTCAAGTATTATTGTTCCTAGGGGATCTATTACCATGCTTCTACCAGTGAAGTCCTGACTGTATTGATTAGCTATTGCTATATAAATGGTGTTTTCATGCGCTCTTGACCGTGCTAGAAACGATAATGTCTCCTCCTTTAATGGCCCTCTATACCATGCTGATGGTATCGCTATTAATTCAGCACCACTCAATGCATATATTCTGTAGAGTTCGGGAAATCTTATGTCAAAACATATTGAGAGAGCTATCTTAGCTTTGCCTATATCAATTACCGGTGATGGGGATGACCCAGGCTCCATATAATTTG
>QMXA01000214.1 GCA_003661905.1 Thermoprotei archaeon
CCCTGTAAGAATTAGATCTCCAAGAGATGCTATGAAATATGGTATAGCACTAATTCAACAATATCCAATGCTAATTGAAAGACTTACAGTATTTGAAAATCTAGCACTAAGTCTTCATCGTATAAGGATGTTCACATCACCCAGAAAAGTTACTAAGTTAGCAATGGCTATTTCTGAGAAGTATGGTATTAAATTAGATCTAGATGTGCCAGTAAGTAAATTATCATTTAGTGAAAAACAGCAAGTAGAGCTATTAAAGGCCTTATTAATAGATGCTAGAATCATAATACTTGATGAACCAACCCTTATGCTAACAAGTACTGAGAGAAGAAAGCTCTTCACTTTATTAAGAAATCTTGCAAAGGAGGGAAGATCAATACTTATGATAACTCATAAAGTTATTGAAGCTATGGAGGTAAGTGACTGGATAACTGTCTTAAGAAGAGGTGAAGTAGTTGCATCAGGCCCAACTAAGATATTTACAACAAAAGACTTAGTAAAACTAGTCATAGGATATAATAACTTAGTGCAAAGTATGGAGAAAGAGAATCTTAGAAAAGTAAGTTCTAGAACTGAAAATGACATAATAATAGTTGATAACATCGATGTCCTCAATGACATAGGTGAAATAGCTGTTAAATCATTAAGTCTTAGAGTAAAGTCAGGAGAAATATTAGGAATTGCAGGAGTAGCAGGTAATGGTCAAAAAGAACTCGTAGAAGCAATAATGGGATTAAGAAAACCCGTTAAAGGAAGAATAATCCTAGGAGGTGTTGATGTAACTAAGAAAGGTCCTAGAGAAAGAGTAAAGCTTGGTGTTGCATACATACCTGAAGAGAGAATTAAGATAGGTATTGCTGGTGACCTAAGTGTTGCTGAGAATCTAGTTTTGAAGGTCTATGGTAAGAAACCCTTCTCATCATTGCTAATGCTCAATTATAAAAGCATTGAGAATAATGCTGTAAAACTCATCGAGAAATTCAACATTATAACTAGAGGTCCATGGGACAAGGCTAAGGTGCTTTCAGGAGGCAATATTCAAAAGCTAATTGTTGCAAGAGAACTCAGTCTGAATCCAAAATTGATCATAGCTCATAACCCAACTCTAGGTTTAGACCTATTATCAACAAGAATAGTA
The DNA here is from genome assembly GCA_003661905.1 of Thermoprotei archaeon. Taxonomy (GTDB): domain Archaea; phylum Thermoproteota; class Thermoprotei_A; order Sulfolobales; family Ignisphaeraceae; genus B12-G17. The sequence goes on from QMXA01000214.1 coordinate 1,139, forward strand.
AGAAAATCCATAATAGAGGCTAGGGAGAGAGGAGCTTCAATACTATTAGTCTCTGAGGATCTAGATGAAGTGCTAGAATTAAGTGATAGAGTAGCAGTTATGTACTCAGGAAAAATAGTTTATGAAGCTCCTAGAAGCTCTATAAATATTGATGATATAGAGAGAGCAATGTTGGGTGCTATGGAGAGATGATACTTGAAATTCACAGACGATATGCTGTTTCACCAAAACAAAGAATTATTCTCTATGTAATTTTCTTAATTCTAGGAATAACTATATTTGTAATAATAGAACTTACACAAGGAATAGCACCAACAAGAGTATTGTCAGAATTATTCATAAGCCCCTTTACAAATCCAGCACAGGTACTAATTACCCTAAGATACACCATACCAATAGGTCTTTCAGCTCTAGGCCTATTACTTGTGTATAAAGCTGGAATATATTCTATAGGAGCAGAAGGTCAAATGGCTGTAGGAGCAGTTCTTACAGCTTGGGCTGCTTTGTTCCTAGTACCCAATTACCCACCTCCTATAGCTATAGCCATATCCATTATCTTCGGCGCATTAGGTGGTGCTCTTTGGGGCATTATACCCGGGATTCTAAAAGGCCTTATAGGAACTAATGAAATTATAACAACTCTCATGATGAACTTTATTGCATATACAATCATTGACTACCTGATATATGGCCCTTGGAGAAGTCCTAAGGCGTATAACTTCCCATTCACTAATCCAGTTCCTAAAAACACACAACTTTTAGTAATTGGTGATTCAAGATTTTCTCCAATGGCTTTCGTCATATTTATTGTTATGGTTATAGTCTCCTTCATCATACTTAACAAGACCAAATTAGGATTTGAACTTAGAACCTTTGGTGCTAATCCCAAAGCTGCATATGCCTCTGGAATGAGTTTTGCTAAAGTAGTAATTCTCGGAATGTTCTTAAGCGGTATGCTAGCAGGAATTGCAGGTTCTATACAATTACTAGCTGTACATCATTATCTAGGACCTAAGCCATGGAACGTAACTGAAGGACTTGGATATACAGCCATATTAGCAGCTTGGCTTGCAGGACTAAACCCACTAGCCGTTTTACCTACGGCATTTCTCTTGGGAGGATTAGTAAATGGTAGTTTTAACTTAAGAGCTGCTCTTAATCAACCTGCAGGTATAGTTGATTTAATGACAAGTACTTTACTATTATCAATAATATCCGCTGAATTCTTTCTTAACTACAGCATTAAGTTAAGAATTCCAAGAGGTGTGAGTAGAGGTGTCAAGTGAATTATTCCTAGTAGGTAATTTCATAGGATTAGTACTTAAGAACTCCGTACCCCTAGTATTCGCATCATCAGGTGAAGTAATAACAGAGAGATCAGGTGTTATAAACCTAGGTGTTGAAGGTGTAATGGCTGTTGGAGCTCTTGTAGCTGTAATAGTTGCTCTATCGACAGGTAATCCATGGCTTGCAATACTCATTGGAGGTTTTACAGGTCTTCTCTTCTCTCTAATTCATGGATTAGTAACTGTTGTTCTTGGCGGTAATCAAATAGTTTCTGGAATAGCACTTACATTAGCAGGTCTAGGAATTACGTCAATTCTCGGCAAAGATTATATCGGTGCATTATTACTGAAGTACAAACCTAGTCCTATCTATGTAGGTCCAGCGCTAGGTCCTGAAGGTATTAGACCTATTATAATGGCTTTCTTAACTCAAGATGTATTAGTGTACATAGCATTGCTACTACCAGCTATACTCTACGTATTTTTATTCAAGACTAAGTTAGGTGCTGCAATAAGAGCTTGTGGTGAGAATCCAGTCATAGCAGAATCTCTAGGCGTAAATGTTATTGCAACGAGAATAATAGCCATAGGTATTGGAGGATTTATGGCTGGTATTGGAGGTTCATACCTCTCA
>QMXA01000215.1 GCA_003661905.1 Thermoprotei archaeon
AAGATACTTAGTCAGTAGGGTTAAACCCGGCATGTTCTTGGGATTCAAAGGACCTTTGGGAAGGGGTATAGAAGATATAGAAAAGTTCCAAAATTGTAAAGTAGCTCTCATAGCCGGTGGTATCGGAATAGCACCTTTAGCATATTTAGCATCTGAAATACACAATATTGCTCATATTTACCTGATTTATGGTGCTAAAACGGCTTCTGAACTCGTGCTTTTAAAGGAATTCAAAACTTTATGCAAAGACATCTATATATCTACAGATGATGGATCTATGGGTTTCAAGGGAACAGTAACAAAGTTATCTCTCAAACTTTTACCATCAATAAAACCGGATGCAATTGTAGTAGCAGGTCCTAAAGACGTTCTTAAGGAGATAGCTCTTTATTCATATAAATTAGGAATAGATGGATGGATACTGGGAGAAAGCATATTTAAATGCGGCATAGGAGCTTGTGGATCTTGTACCATTGGCAAATATATTCTATGTAGAGATGGACCTGCACTAACAATTAAAGAATTCGTAGAGGCTTTGGAAACAGGTGTTTAAAATGGCCAAAATAAATCTCAAAACACATATATCAGGAATAGAAATAAAGCATCCAGTTATGATAGGTAGTGGCGTTTTAAATGACCAACCCAATCTCATAGAAAGAGCGATAATAGAAGGAGAACCAAGTGCCGTAGTTACTAAAACCATAACTTGGGAACCTAGAGAAGGCTATCAACCACCAATAATAATAGAACTTTCACAAGGTGGTTACTTAAATGCTGTAGGATTAGCGAATCCTGGAAGAGATGCTATACCAAGCCTCGTAGAAGTAGGGCATAGATATGGTGTACCAGTAATTGTCAGTATAGCTGGGTCATCATTAAAGGAGTTCATAGATTTAGCAATATTAGCTGAAGAATATAGAAGCATTGCAATAGAACTTAATCTCAGTTGTCCACATGTTAAAGGACTAGGTGCAGAATTAGGAAGAGATCCAAAAATGGTATATACAATAACTAAGGATACATCCTCAGTCGTGAAAATACCCATATTAGCCAAACTCGGTCCTTGGGATAATGTAGTGGAGATTTCTAGTAAAGCTCTGGAAGGTGGTGCTAAAGCATTAGTATTAATAAATACCATAAAAGGAATGGCTATTGACATATACGTTATGAAACCCATACTAAGCAATGTCATTGGAGGTCTTTCAGGACCACCATTACATCCAATAGCTATTCGTATTGTGTACGAAGTTTATAGAGAACTAAAACCCGAAATAATCGGAGTAGGAGGTGTTGTTAATTACGAAACAGCTATAGAATTTCTGCTAGCTGGAGCTAAAGCCGTACAAGTTGTCAGCGCAATAATAAAGAATGGTTTTAGAGTTGTGAGAGATATAGTAAGTGGTATAGAGAGCTATTTGAAATTTATGAATCTAAAAAGTATCGATGAAATTATTGGTGCTGCTCATAAATTCTGAACACTAGGTTCATATATAAATAAAACTAAGTTAAGTAGGGATTTCTATGAAGAAAGCTATATTTACAAATAAAGCTCCTAGACCTGTAGGTCCGTATAGTCAAGCAATAAAGATAGATAAATGGCTCTTCATCTCAGGTCAAGTTCCTATAGATCCTTTAACAGGTCAGAGAGTTGAAGGGGATTTCAAGTTAAAAGTTAAGAGAGTTTTGGAGAATGTCAAAGCAATAGTTGAAGAAGCTGGAGGAAAGCTCGATAATGTAGTTAAGGTAACGGTATTTCTCAGTGATATTAACAAGTTTCAAGAACTTAATGAGGTGTATGAAGAGTATTTCAAGGATACAGCACCTGCTAGGAGCGTAATAGAAGCTAAGCTTCCTAAGAACTTTGAAATCATGATGGAAGTCATAGCCTATATTGAATAATCTAGTAATCAGGTCTATTAAGATCTTTTCAAGATCTTAATTATTCTTTTGCATTTCCTTAATATCTGATCTGTTAAAGTATCTTCATTTTCGGCGAAAGCATAAAGACCTTGGGGAGTATATTCTAGGTAAATACAACTCCAATATTTGTATGGGAGCATATATGCTGGAACGATCTTAGCAATTAATTTATTGGATATTGTTCCTCTCCTTACGCTTATAAGGAATTGTTCATCGAGTACTTCAGTTATTAATATGTAGCAATTAATTTCTGACTTAACTAACTTAGCTCTCGAGAATCCTATTTCTTTTAGCTTATTAACTAAGTACTCAATATTAATGCCTTGCACAGTGTTTCCCAAAGATTGTTATGTGTACTGAGCTAAATCCCTTATATGAGTGAATAATCACAGCAATTCAGAGGCTAGGGTGATGCTGTGAACTCTGCAATGTCACACTTTGGAAGAGATGTTAGTAGTTTAACTGAGTACTACTATCGTAAACTCATGAATCTTCCAACTAATATAATATTAGCTATTCTCCTAATAATTGATGCATTATTCCCAGCTCTTATTAGGGTATATCTAAGTTCTAATATGCTCTACATTGCCAGTTATTTTAGTGGAGTTATTGCATACCTGTTTGTAGCTTATATTACTTGGCTAGGAAAACCCATGAGTCTAAGAAGAGTTGTAGGATTAGTAGATTTTGCTTTATTACTTTTCCTACCACTAGACATAGCTCTTATAACTATTAATTACTACTGTATTGCCATAGCTGCTTCTTCAGGTTTTCTACTATTTATAGCACTAAGTATCTTAACTCCCACAAGAGCTGTAGCTGCAGCCATCACCCCTCCTATTATTGGGTCTTTAGCATCAACTCTAATTTTGGGGGATATAAGGAGTTTTGCCATACTAACTGAAGTATCATTACTGAGCTTACTAATATACATGGTATATATAATATTAACAGCACATATGGGAAAGACGCATGGATTTAATCCATTCAAACTAGCTAGAGGATTTCTTAATGTATGGCTAGGAGGATCTCCACATGTAATGGATCACATCTTTGAATCCAAGTCTATTGAAAGGTATGTAGATGTATTTATTATGAGAATTGACAGAGAGGATAAGAAATCAATTCTATTAATA